>NZ_JBPFDS010000016.1:0-66101 GCF_059415065.1 Sporosarcina sp. SAFN-010
TTCTGGCCATAAAAAATACTCCCCTTAGGTCAACAGATTTTATTTTTTAATCTGTCTACCTTATGGGGAGCATATCAATCATGAGAAGGACGCTTTTTACTTACTTCGTACTTTCTTTTGCCCAATCTTCCATCTTGTTGAAGAAAGAAATCATCGCTTGCTTGTCAGTCATATCTGGAACGGTAGCGAGTAATACATCTGGTGTTGGCATCGCTCGTTCTGATGGTTTTTGCAAAATCAGTAAACTTTTTGACTGAGCAGCATTTTTGAAAAGTGTTTGTGGCAATTGTAAAATCCCACGAATAATCGTGTGCTTTTTCAAATACGTGTGCAATTCACCCGCTTGAGCAGACTCGAATAACGAAGATGGAACAATGAATATGCCGTATCCTTCTGGCTTTAGATGATGAATCGTTTGTTCAATGAATAAATGATGAGCGTAAGCATGTCCATCAGCAGGCATCATTTCAAAATTCAATGCGTTTTCATCATCCGGATAATAACCGACGGGTAAATCACATACCGCTAAGTCAACTGGATCGACAAGTAATGGTCGCAGTGCATCTTGTACATAAATGCGAATGGTTTGTTCCATAAGATCAGCACCTGCTACGATCAATCTCGCTAATAACTCATCGATTTCCACAGCGACTGAAGAAGCTGGCACTTCCAGTGAGTTCATTACGGTTAGCAGTAAATTACCGGTACCCGCTGCTGGATCTAGCAATTGCACCATTTCTTTTTGCGGTAGTAGGAAACTCGATATACGCGCAATTAGCATCCCTATCGCATCTGGAGTCATCTGATGGTGAGCCTGCACGTTTTGTCTCATACCTTTTAAAATTGCAAGTTGCAATCCACGTCGGATTTCCTCTTTGGTGACATCCCCTTGCAGTTCAGGACTAGCCGTCCCTTCTGTCCAATTTTGACAAGCTACGATGAGCTGCTCTAAGTAAAGCGACTCATCTTTACTAGCTGCCTCATCTAAATAAGTAAATATCTGTTCTGTATTTGTTTTCATCCTAATCCCTCTACTTCCTTCTTTTCGATCCATCAACCTACTCAACAGCCGCCATGAAAAACCCATCCGACAGCCGGATGGGTTTTCTGCGGGCTACAGCTACCTTACAATCACACCTTCAATTTCTCAACAGCTTCCAAAGCCTCTTGGTAGTCCGGGTGATCGGTTACTTCACTCACGTATTCTGAGTAAGTAATTGTGTCATCTTTATCAATAACAAAAATCGAACGAGCAAGCAGACGAAGTTCTTGTATAGCCACTCCATATGCCTCTCCAAATGAAAGTTCTCGGTGATCCGATAGAATTTGGATATTCCCGATTTCTTCCGTAGAACGATAGCGTGCTTGAGCGAATGGAAGGTCAACGGAAATCGTCATTACTTCCACAGTGTCTCCAAACTTTCCAGCTTCTTCATTGAATCTATGTGTTTGTTTAGAACACACACCCGTATCAATTGAAGGAACAACGCTAATTAAACGAATCTTCCCTTTTGAATCATCAAGCGACACAGGTTGAAGATCATTCGCTAATACTGTGAAGTTTGGAGCTTTGTCGCCCGCTTTCAATTGTTTTCCGACCAATGTAACAGGATTATTCTTGAATGTAATTGAAGTCATTAAGATTCTCCTTTCAGTATCCATCTATCTTACTAGATAGACTGATCGCCTTGCAACTGGCGACTCTCATCTACGTGTACGGTTTTAGCTGTATTCAATTTCTCATAAATTTGCTCGTGAACGACTTCTGTATCCGCAAACAAGTCATGCAACGCTTCTTTACGGGGCATGAAGATAACAAGTAAATACGGAATCAGCAACGTTTTTGAAATATAACGGCCGATGACTTCACGGAACAGAAGTGTTCCCCAACCAAGCGGCTCTCCAGATTTTTTGACGACTCGGATTCCCATAATCATTTTCCCTGCTGTTTGACTGAAATACTTTGTCATGAGCAAGAAGTACGCAAGAAATAATACTAGTAAAATGAGTTTGTATGGGCTGTATAACAAAAAAATCGGATCCTTTATCGGGTAGTCGACAACCCGAAAGATTGGTTTTACTAACAAACCGCTGATTGCACCAACAATAATGATATCAATCAGATACGCCCAAAAACGAATCCAAAACCCCGCTGGTTTCTTTATGAATTCTTGTTTTTGCGTCACTAAGGATCGCTGTTCTATCGGTTCTTCTTGAACTTGAGTTTCTTTAACTTCCTCTACCGGCTGTTCCATTTGTTCAGACATTGTGTCAACACCTCCCCTTAACGTTCACCATACAAATACATCATGCGCGGTGCTTGATAGTCAGTCAGAAGTTTTTGGATCAACTCTGTTTCCGCATTTTTCTTAAACAATCCAGAGACACTCGTTCCGAATAAAGACGAAAAGCTATCTGCAGGAGTATATTCAAATACAGTAGGATTTTTAAACCCTTGTTCTGTGATTAATGCATCTACGACATCCGGTAATTTTCCATAGTCATCTGCAAGACCAGACTCAATCGCTTGACGGCCATTCATAATCCTTCCATCTGCTACTTTTTTGACATCTGCAACTGACATATCGCGGCCATCTGCTACGATACCCACAAACCGCTCATAGGAATCGTTGATCATTTCTTGTAGCATATCCCGTTCTGCTTTTGTCATTTCACGGTTAGGACTCATCATATCTTTGTAGGGCCCTGTTTTGATCGTGTTGAAGTCAATACCGATTTTGTCAGCAAGCTCCGCATAATTCAAACTTTCCATAATCACACCGATTGAACCTGTAATAGTCTCTGGGTGAACAAAGATTTTATCAGCAGGGGCTGAAATGTAATAGCCTCCAGAAGCTGCCATTGACCCCATCGATACGTAGATTGGAATATCTCGATTTTTCTGGATCGCGACGATTTCATCATAAATATCAGATGACTCCACTACTCCTCCACCAGGAGAGTCTACGTGCAAAACAATTCCTTTTATTGTTTGATCTTCCTGAATATCAGCTAACTGATTCAAGAGACTTTGGTGATTGTATCCTGCTGCTGCAAATGGAGATGCAGGTCCAGTGTCTTGAATCACTCCACTTACGTCTAATACCGCAATGCGTTCATTCGAATCACCTTGGTCCAATACCGTTTCCTCGTATGTCGCTCCTGTCATTGCAAAGCTATCTTCAAAAAGAGCGTTAAAATCTCTAGTGAATATGTACGATAGCGAGTTAACTCCGATTGAAACAACGACTAAAGCTGCAGCCGAAATTAGTGCAATCCATCGTTTCGTTGACATTTCAAATTCCTCCTTTAGTTCATACTACGTGTACGTTCCACCATACAGAATGTTTCATCCAGTTTAAGATTGGTGTGAAGATTCCTGTTTTTGCAGACGAATCAGCGCTCGTTTGTTTCTTACATAACGAAGTATTTCAGGTACTGTGAACACTAATAGCGCTATCCATATGAATGCAAAACTGAGCCATTCAAACTTACCAAACGATTCTCCGTAAATAGCAACTCCGATGATAAGCATCATCGTTGGAGCGATATATTGAAGGAAACCCGTGACGTAGAGCGGTATGGATGGTACTCCTTTCGCAAAAAATACTAACGGTAAAGCTGTTGCAATGCCTGTTAAAATGAGCAGGACAACCGTCAACGGATCAGTGTCCATTATAACAGCATCTCCAGTTGAAAAAATCCAGCCATACGCTAGAAGTGCGATTGGAACTGTAAACGCCGTTTCAATAGCAAGTCCTCTCGTTGCATCTAATTTAATATGTTTTTTAATAAGGCCATACAAAGCGAAAGTGAACGCAAGTACAAATGAAATCCACGGGAAAACACCATAATGAATAGTCAGAATCGTTACTCCCACTGCTGCCAGTACGAAAGCCGCCTTTTGGTTACGATTTAACGCCTCTTTTAAGAATATAATTCCTAACAACACTGAAACTAACGGATTTATGTAATAACCAAGGCTCGCTTGCACGATAAAGTCATGATTTACCGACCAAATATACGTAAACCAATTGATTGTAACGAGAAACGAAGCGGCACATAGACTCCAAAATTGCTTTTGCGTCTTCCAAAGTGCTTGAAAGTCAATAAATAACTTTTTACCTTGCCCCATAATTAGGATTGCCAGAACGGTTAAGAGGAATGCCCAGATGATTCGGTTCACTAAAATTTCTCCGCTACTCACGTGGTGAAGACTTTTCCAGTAAATCGGCATGAATCCCCACAATACATATGCAGTGAACACCCAAAGTGCTCCTTGTTGTTGAGTTTGCAATTGTTTCACCCCTTTTGTCAGCATTTAGCTGCACGAAATATCTCTCAATTATACGGGGGCATGTTAGCAAGGTAAAGTCTTTAGCAAAGAAAAGGACTGAGATCATTAAAATCCCAGTCCTGATTATTACATTGTCTCTTGTTTTCGAAGCTGGACACGCATGATTTTCCCTGATGCAGTCTTCGGCAATTCATCGACAAATTCAATTTTTCTGGGATACTTGTATGGTGCAGTAAGTTGTTTTACATGATCTTGAAGTTCCTTCACAAGTGCATTATCGTCTTTTTGAGAGGAATCCCTTAGGACGACGAAAGCTTTGACGACAGTTCCCCGAACCTCATCTGGACTTCCGATGACTGCACATTCCTTAACAGCAGGATGATTCGTAAGGGCATCCTCGACTTCAAATGGTCCTATTGTATAACCAGAACTAATAATAATGTCATCTCCGCGGCCTTCAAACCAGAAATAACCGTCTTCATCTTTCTTAGCCCGATCACCTGTAATGTAATAATCACCTCGGAACTGCATGGAGGTACGTTCTGGATCTAGTAGGTACTCTTTGAACAACGCGGGTGTAGAAACGTGAACAGCGATATCTCCAACTTCTCCCACTTGAGCAAGTTCACCATCATCATTAACGATTTCCACACGATTTCCTGGCGTCGGTTTTCCCATAGATCCTGGTCTTGCATCCATTCCTACCATGGTTCCAACTAATAATGTGTTTTCGGTTTGACCATAACCATCTCTCACTTGAAGAGAAAATATGTTTTCAAATATATCGATGACTTCTTTGTTCAACGGCTCTCCTGCAGATACAGCACTGCGCAATGAGGACAAATCATAACTGCTCAACTCTTCTGCTTTCGCCATGAATCGGTATTCTGTAGGGGTACAACACAATACACTCACTTGATGTGTTGTAATCATATCCATGTAAGTTTTCACGTCAAACTTCCCATTGTAAACGAGTCCTGTGGCACCACTTCCTAAAACAGCAAGAAAAGGTGTCCAAATCCACTTTTGCCAACCTGGCGCCGCTGTAGCCCACACCATATCTCCCTCTTTAATACCAAGCCAGTTTTCACCAGTCGTTCTAAGGTGAGCGTATCCCCATCCGTGTGTATGCACAACGCCTTTTGGCTTACCTGTTGTTCCAGATGTATAAGATAAGAAAGCCATATCACTGGCTTTTGTTGGTGCTGCCTCATATTGAGCTGATACATTTTTCATTTCTTCCGTTAAAGAAATGCCATCTTCTTTTGCTTTTCCTACTACAAACAAAGTGACGTCTTCGATGCCACGCACTTCACTCAATTGACTTGTAAAGGCTTCATACGCAACAATCGCTTTGGCTCCACTATGTTCTAGCCGATATTCAATGTCTGATGCGCGTAACATTTCTGATGAAGGAATGACCGCAATTCCTGCTTTTAAAGCTCCAATATAGGCAACATACGCTTCAATTAACCTTGGAACCATCACTAATAGGATGTCTCCCTTTTTCAACCCATTCGCTTCATAAACAGAAGCAGCACGATTTGCGTCTTCCATTAACTCGTCATATGTATAGTGTTTTTGATTTCCTTCAGAGTCAACGTAAATTAATGCTCTCTTATTTGTTCCATCTGCGTACTTTTCAATTTCAGATACGATGTTATAGCTCTCTGGTGCTAACAATTCTTCTCTCTTCATGAAGACTCCCCCTTTAAACAGTATAGTCAGTATACATCTAAAATTTATTCAATTCAAAAATAAATAAAGAGTAATGATAAAAAAGTTTCTTCACATACTAAAAAAACTGTCCCCACTTTTGGGGACAGTCCAATCAGTTACTTATTTTTGGTAACCGTTCATTTGTTGTTGAGCTTGACGTACCAATCGCTTTGTAATTTCTCCGCCTACGGAACCGTTGGCACGCGATGAAGCGTCTGCTCCAAGCTGAACTCCAAATTCTGATGCGATTTCGTTTTTCATTTGGTCAAGCGCTTGTTGTACACCTGGTACAAGAAGTTGGTTTGAATTGCCGCTGTTTGAGTTTGTCATGTTGATGTCACCTCCCTTGTGAACATAGAATGTACCGTTTGGGTAAATTCATGCACAGAAAGGAAATGGTAACTTTTTCATATTATGAAATGGTCTAATTGAAGGCGCTCTTAAGCGCTTCAAATCAGTACTTACAGTGTATGTTGCACCTTATATAAATCGAAAAACAGTTAATGAATTATGAATTGAGCCTGCCCATTCGCTACTATAAAAGCGCTTGTTAACTGCTCGGGCACACATTCAACCAATTTTTTTCACAACAGGTCACAGAACTCATCCGTCTTTTCTTCAAGGAAACAGTCGATGATTTTGCGATTTTGAATCGCTTCATTGATCATTGGTTCGAAGTCGATGAAGCTTTCGTAGTACTCGACTTTTTCTAAACGCGGTTTCGTTTTAGGGCTTGATGGCGTGAAAACAGTACAGCAGTCTTCAAACGGTTGAATAGATGTTTCATACGTACCGATTTTTTTAGCCATTTCGATGATTTCCAATTTGTCCGTTGCGATAAGCGGACGTAATATTGGGGTCGAAGTAACTGCGTTAATTGCTGTAAAACTTTCGAGTGTTTGACTCGCCACTTGTCCTAAGCTTTCTCCAGTTACGATAGCAAGTGCATCAATTTCCTTACGTAGCTGATCTGCAATACGTAGCATAATTCTTCTTGTAGACGTGATGGATACGTTCTCAGGGACTTGTTTGACAATCGCCTGTTGAATTTCAGTGAATGGAATGACATGCAATTTTATCTTTCCGCCATACGCACTAATCTTACGTCCTAGCTCAACTACTTTTTCTTGCGCTTGCTCACTTGTGAATGGAGGGCTTGCGAAATGGATTGCTTCTATAGTGACGCCACGTTTCATCATTAAGTAACCGGCAACAGGACTGTCAATTCCACCAGACAACATAAGTAATGATTTTCCGTTGGAACCTACAGGCATGCCACCTGCACCTTTAAATACTTTAGAAGATAGGAATGAACCACCTTCTCTTATATCGATATGAAGTAAAATATCCGGTTTTTTTACGTTCACGCTTAGATTGGAATGGGCTTTTAAAACTGTGCCGCCTATTTCTCTTTGCAATTCGCCTGTTACTAACGGAAATGATTTGTCCGTTCTTCGTACTTCGACTTTGAATGTTTTCTCATCAGTATCTTCGGTTTCAAAAATCGCTAGTGCTGTTTGTTGAATCGCTTCAACAGTGGACTCACATTTTGCAATCGGGCTATAAGATTGAATGCCCGCAACGTCGGCTAACCGCTCTATCGCTTGTTCCAGGTCCTCAGTAGTTGCATATAAAAACATGCGATCGCGTTCAGCTTTTAGTTTAACCGATTGTAAATCATGGAGAACTTGCTTAATATTCGTGGTCAGCTTTTGTATAAATACTTTTCGATTTCGCCCTTTTAAGGACATTTCTCCGTACCTTATGAGAAGTTCATTCCATATCATGCAGTTTCATCCCTTTCTTGATCATCTTTAAAAATTCTTTAATCACTTGTACGAGCGTGTCGATATCTTCTTCTGTATTCATTTTACCGAAGCTAATTCGAATTACACCTTTACGGTAATCGTCCGGTACATGGATCGCTTGGATAACGTGACTTACTTTGTTTGTTTTTGAAGAACACGCACTGGAAGTGGAAACCATGATGCCATGTGCTTGAAAATAATTAACAGCAACTTCGCCAGTGATCCCTTTGAATGCAACTGTAAAAATATGTGGAGCACCCTCTTCAGGTGAACAGATCCTAACAAGTTTTTCAGCATCTAAAAGGTTCCGCAGCCGTTCACTCCATCGCTTATAGTTAGGTAGGTTATTTTGTTCGATCACTATTCTAACCGCTTTAGCAAATGCCACAGCTCCAGCTACATTGGCGGTCCCACTTCTAAAACCTAGCTCCTGACCACCTCCAAAAGTGATTGCTTCAGGCTCTTTAAATTTCTTTGTTATTAAGCAGCCAGTCCCTTTCAACCCATGGATCTTATGCGCAGATAGTGTTACGGCATCCACCCATTCAGGATATGGCAATGGAAGTTTCCCGAGGCTCTGTACACAATCCGAATGGAATATTGCTCGGGAATGTTCACGGATTACTTTCGAACATGCTTCAATTGGTTGGATGGTCCCAATTTCATTATTTACGTGCATGATACTCACTAAAATGGTATCTTTCCTAATCTTCTGCTTCAGTTCTTCCGGAGATACTTCACCTGATTCATTGACAGTAAGGAAGTCAATTTCAAATCCTTCTTGTTGCAAATGGAGACATGCATTCCGAACTGAATCATGCTCGATCTCGGTTGTAATAATATGGTTTCCACGGTGCTTGAGGCTGTTTGCATATCCGACAACAGCCAAATTATTGGCTTCGGTACCGCCAGAAGTAAAAATCACAGTACTTTCGGAGTCTCCAGCAAGGGTGGCAATTTGCTTCCTGGCAGATGCTAAAAGCTGTTCAGCTTTGTTCCCAGCTTGATGAAGTGAAGCAGGGTTCGCATAATACGTGCGGTTCACTTGTGTAAATGTCTGAAGAACTTCCTCTTCTGGGATCGTTGTTGCACTATTATCCAGATAAATCATCATGAACTCGTCCTTTCATGCAACTTAAGCGGCACAAAGCCACCTGCACTCAATGTGCGGGTGGCTGATAGTACGCTTACTGTACGTGTTCTTGTATTAACTCTTCAATTCGCTTCATTGCACCAGGTTCCACTTCTTCAACAGCCGTAGCTGCTTCTTCCAGAGCTTTTGCATAACGGAATTGTCTGAAAGCCATTTCCGCCTCCAGCAATCGGGCATGCATGGCCGGATGAGATGCTCGATATCGGTTTCCATATTGAATGATTTGTTCAGTCAACAATGCATTTTCTAACATTTCATCAATTTTCAACACGACTTCATGAACTTCTTTTTCTGCGTTGTCTATATATCCTTCAACAAGTGCCATATTGAGTGGAACTTCTTCTAAACCATTTTTAACAATAAAGAGTTGTTCATCCGCTTCTTCTAACCGGACCTCGATATCATCTGGCACTCCAGGAATATTGGCTTTCAGAAGTTTTCGTTCAGCTTCTTGTAATGTCCTCGCGAGCTCTTCCAGGCGTGTTCTAACAGTTATTTCATCGGTACGTAGACTCTTAATACGTTCCTGGAAAGCAATTGTTTCCATTTCGACGCGCTCTAACGTTTCAGCGACTGTACGTAAGTCTAGTGCAAGTCCAGAGTAAGCTGACTCTCCATTCTCACCTTGACTAGTTAGCAGTTCAAACCGCTTAGTAGCTTCTGAGAGCTCAATGAGGAAGCCTTTAGGAATCGCCGCTTCTTTCTCATCTAATCGGTAACTTTGTTGAACGAATAATGCTTCATCTGCAATTTCCTTAGAAAACGACTTAACTGACACAAGCTTATTTGCAACTTCTGCATAATTCTGTTCCATATACTGTCGTTCTTTCACTTCTTCTTCGAGTGCATCATAGAAGGAGTCCAAGCTTTCATCAATTTCAGCTAAACGTTTTTGAACGGGTTCAACATCAAGAATCTCCACTTTACCAAGTAATTCTTCTGATTCACGCTCAATTGCTGATAACGATGATTTTAAACTTAAGTGTTCTAAGTAGTAACCGTCTTCTATCATTTCAGCTACACCATTTCGGAGTTCCCGAATCGAAGCTGGGAGTTTACTTTGCAACTCGCTAAGTACTGAAGGGATTTCTCGTATCAATGGGAACAACTCATTCGCTTTGGATGCAACTGCAATTACATTTTCCCTTGCTTGCAAGTAATTTCCGTTATCTGTTAAATCATCGTATTCTTCAAATGCAGGTTGGAAATATTCAAGTTCCTTTTCTAATGCCGGAACAGTTCTTCCATAAGAATGCTGATGGGCTAACACAGATTTCCGGGCTTCCCTGAATTCTTCTCTTAAGGATTCCATCTCTACTCTGTTTTTTTCTTCACTGCCAATCAGTTCATTCAATTCCTGTAAAATTGAATTTTTACGTTCTTCACACACAGTTAGTTGTTGTTCAATGTCTTTTTCAATTCCAGTTGCTTTTTTAAAGCGGAATCGATCGACCATTTCTTCGGTATCAAATAGTAAGGAATCAATTTTAGGAACGAGCACATCGACGACTTCTGTCCATTCGTTGCGCCAACGTTCAAATTTCTCCTCTGTTTGACCTGTCATATTCAGCTGTTTGACTTTTGTCATTTCCTCAAATATCGGTTCATGCTGGATTTGAAGCTTTTCATGCTCCAACTTGCTGATTTCCTGGATATGCTTTCGTCTCAACAAAAACATTGCAACAGCCAGCACAATCACTATGATGATTGGAATGATGAAGTAGTTCACCATTGTCCATCCCCCTATTCCGCAACGACTCTACAATTGATAATACCTTATATAGTAACACGTTTAAAGAATTTTCGTGTTGAAAAAGGGCGAATCTTCGTCGAAAATTTGTTTACTTGTGTGAAACACCTCGAAAAATGTATGATTCTATTAGATATCCTACTATTTTTAGGAACTAATTACACGGAAATGAGGGAGCTTTTATGTTCATGGGGATCGAGTATTCGAAGGATTCAACAGAAAGTTATCGCCAACTTGCTGACCAGCTTCAACTTTTGTTAGATGGGGAAAAGAATCGCATTGCAAATTTAAGTAACGCCTCTGCCTTACTAAGTAATTTCTTGGAGCGTACCAATTGGACTGGTTTTTATCTAATGGAAGAGGGAGAACTTGTCCTTGGACCGTTCCAAGGGCTTCCTGCTTGTATTCGAATTCCAATGGGAAGAGGTGTATGCGGAACTTCCGCAAAAAATAGAGAGACCCTAGTTGTAGAAGACGTACATTCATTCGAAGGACACATCGCATGTGACTCCGCTTCCCAATCTGAAATCGTGCTACCACTCGTGAAGAATGATGAGCTCATCGGAGTATTAGATATTGATAGTCCGGAAATCGGTCGTTTTTCTGAAGAGGATCGGATAGGCCTTGAACAGTTTGTAGAAGTTCTTTTACGACACATTTAAGTTTGACTCATCCAAACAAAAAGCAGCTGAGTGCATTCACTTCGCTGCTTTTTGTTTGCCTCAATATTCTTAATTAGAAAGGGTTTGCTGCTCTTTAGACACTTGCAGAAACGCTTGCTCTAAGTCTGCGATGAGGTCATCAGCGTACTCTAATCCTGCTGACAATCGCAGGAGTCCATCACTGATTCCCATCTTTTCACGATCCTCTGCTGGAACTCCTGAATGTGTCATTGTTGTAGGATGCTGGATCAGAGTTTCTGCGTCGCCCAAGCTAACCGCAATTTTGATCAGTTTCAGATGATTCATGAATGCTTGCGCTACAGGTTGACCTCCTTTTATCGTAAAGGAAACTAGGCCACCTCCTGCAGACATTTGGTTCTTTGCGATTTCGACTTGTGGATTGTTTTCATCAAACGGATAATAGACCGTTTCCACCAGGTCTTGAGCTTTCAAATACTCCATCAATCGGGTTGCATTTTCGCTATGCCTTTGCATTCGTACAGAAAGTGTTTTCAGCCCACGGATAAGTAACCAGGCATCGAACGGGGATATGATGCCCCCGTAATCTTTTTGTACACTTCCGCGGATGCTATCAATTTCCTCTTTGTCTTTACCCGTTAGCAAGCCAGCAATGACATCTCCATGCCCATTTATATATTTTGTGGCACTATGCAAGACAAAATCTGCTCCAAAATCAATCGGGTTTTGCAAATATGGGGATGCGAATGTATTATCAACGACGATTTTCAGCTTGTGTCGTTTCGCAACTGCTTCAACCGCTCGAAGATCAGCGAGTTCCATTGTAGGGTTAATCGGTGATTCGATGTAGATACATACAGTGTCAGGTGTAATAGCCGCTTCAATTTCTTCTTCTGTGCCCATTGGAGTCAGGCTATGGGTAATGTTGTATTTCTTTTCCATAATTCCAAGTAGACCAAAAGTACACCCGTAAATCCCACGTGAACAAACGATGTGATCTCCCGTTTTCGTCAGATGAGTCAGGATGGCACTAACAGCAGCCATTCCGGAACCGAATGCAAGGGACCCAGCCCCGTTTTCAAGCATGGTCATTCGTTCTTCCAACACTCGTACTGTTGGATTGCCTAATCTTGAATAGATACCACCTTCTTCTTCCCCTGCAAATCGCCTTGCCCCTTGTTCTGCTGTGTCAAAAGCATACGTTGATGTTTGATATAAAGGGACTGCTAAACTCCCATGATGCGAACTACTGTCATAGCCTGTGTGAACCGTTGCCGTATCTTTATGAATTTTTTCATTCACCCTGAATCATCCGCCTTCCACTAATGAAGTAAACGCTTACATTCATTGTATGCTTACCCGTTGTAAAACTCAAAGGAAATCGGTCCTTGCCCATTATTCTGCAAGTACCGATTCACTAACGATAATTCGATTTTTACCGCCCGATTTTGCTGAGTAAAGCGCTTCATCGGTGTTTTGAAATAATTGCTGGTAGGTTTCCTGGTTTGTCGAAGGTGCCCACACGCTCACTCCGATGGAAACGGTAACGGAAGGTTTCGTAAGTTGTGGCATTTTAAGCAGCAGTTGTTTTGCAAGCTGCTTTCCTTCTACAAGGGTTGCTCCCGGCAAATAAACCGCAAATTCTTCTCCACCCCACCGTCCCGCGATATCATGATCCGTAATGCTCGATTTCAGAAGGTCCGCGGTTTGTTTTAGTACAGAATCCCCGATGGCATGACCAAATTGATCGTTCACTTGTTTAAAATCATCCACGTCTAGTAGAAGAAAAGCACCGCCGATGCCTTTTTTAAACGCAGAGGACATATGTCGATCTAAGTACCCTCTCGCATATAAACCAGTCATCTGATCTTTGTTCGCAAGGTCTTGCAATTTTTCACGGAGCGCAGAATTGGATAGCGCTAGAGATGAATGGCTAATAATCGCCTTCACTAGTTTGAAGTCTTCAAAAGTAAAATGATACTTCTCTGTGTGAATAAGCAATGTATACCCTGCAATTTTTTCAGAAATGACTATTGGAGCAATCATTAGTGAACGATAAGGAGTGAATCCTTCAATGTCATCGTTCTTCAAATCCGCAATAAAAACCGCTCCATTTTCTTTTCTCACACGGTTCTCGGCATAATCCAAATAGCGGCCTCCAGCCTGCGTTAGAAAGTACGAAGTCGTTTCTTTCGATAAAACAGGAGGTTCCTGATCCCTAAAATAGACAATTGCTACCTCTTCAGGTTCAAAGGTTTCTTTAAGTCGACTGTAAATATACGTAATCATTTCCTCGAACGTGAGTCGTTCCGTGAGCTTTTTAGAAACTTCATTCACCAATTGTAATTCATGGATCAACCGGTGGGATTGGTCGTACAAGCTCGTATTTTCGATTGCATGCCCTGCACTTTCTGAAATATTACGGACGAATTCTTTTTGCATAGGAGAAAATATATAATTACAAGGTGCAGAAAGCTGTAGAATCCCGTACGTACCTTGCATACCTTTTACCGGAGCACTTAGGATTTCAGCATCATGTTCAGCGTCTTTTCCAAGCGTCAATTCCCCAGAAAGAAAAGCTTCAACAGTTGATGGAAGTTCATTGGAATAATCGAATAACCTATAGGGGCAAGAAGAGGCCAGCTGTTCTTGGGAAAGTATGAGTTCCACTTGAATTGATTCGAATTTTTCAGAAACCGTAGATACAAGTTCTGACTGGATTACTCCTAATTCCATAGTAGAGTTAAACGTCTTAGTTGCTTCAAGTAGGCTTTGATAATTTTGGGAATGTTTGTAGAGTGATTGATATCCTTTAATAGTTTCAATTAGCCTACCAAGCAAAAGTTGGAACTTCTTGAAGAATTCAGATGATGCAAACGCATGCCATTCATCTGTCGACTTCACAAGTACCATTGCAACGGGTTCCCGTTTCTCATTTCTAATCATTAGGGTATCATCGGCAAAATCTAACGGATCGTCTGTTTCTGAATAAGTTCCGGATTGCATAGGTGACGTTAAGGTTTCTACTACGCCAACACTGCTCCGGCTATTTTCTTTCACCAAGGATGCGGCAGGATAGAATTGGTTCTCTTCATATAGAAAGAACTCTATTTTCGTGACATTGAAATGGGTTGTGAACAACTCTTCAAAGAGGCGAATGAATTCACTTTCTTTTACGTTCTTCATCACGCCTACCATTAAATCCAGTAAGTTACTCTTAATCGATTCATACATTTGCTCATTTGTTTTCATATAGACACCCTCTATCATTCAGTAAAAGCATCGATAACTTACTTTCATTTTATAGTATCAAGATTCAAAATGCAACTTTATGACTAGTACAATATATCCATTTCGAATGATTTATTCTAGAAGGACAGAAGTCTCTTTTGAAATCACTTGACGAGTTTGTCCATTATTGGTATGATAGTCGTTGTGTAAAATAATTGCAGCAGTTGTGTGTTCTCTATTGCTCAGTCTGTTCCTCAATTTGAGGTGTATCCTGTAACCCTTGGCTGCAGAGGTGAAGATACATGAAAACAGAATGTCGTAGGGTTTGAACGCATCTGGTCTTATTTTACAACAAAATAAAACCAACAGAGGAGGAGTCATTCATGGCTCGTTATACAGGTCCATCTTGGAAACAATCTCGTCGTCTTGGTATCTCACTAAGCGGCACTGGTAAAGAAATCGAAAAGCGTCCTTACGCTCCAGGTCAACACGGCCCGAACCAGCGTAAAAAACTTTCTGAATACGGTCTTCAACAACAAGAGAAACAAAAACTTCGCTTCATGTACGGTGTGAATGAGCGTCAGTTCCGCACATTGTTCAACAAAGCAGGTAAAATGCAAGGTCTTCACGGCGCTAACTTCATGATCCTTCTTGAAACTCGCCTGGACAACATCGTTTACCGTCTTGGTCTTGCTCGCACACGTCGTGCTGCACGCCAACTCGTTAACCACGGTCACATCCTTGTTGATGGTAAGCGCGTAGATATCCCATCTTACAGCGTGAAGCCAGGTCAAGAGATTTCTCTTCGTGAAAAATCACAAAACCTTGACATCGTTAACGAATCAATCGAAATCAACAGCTACGTACCTGAGTTCGTAACGTTCAACGCTGACACTAAAGTCGGTAGTTTCGTACGTCTTCCAGAGCGCAGCGAACTTTCTGCTGAAATCAACGAAGCTCTTATCGTTGAATTCTACTCACGTTAATAATGAGTACACTTCCCTTCCGGATTTTCCGGAAGGGTTTTTTGTTTTGTGGGGAGAAGGCATAGATATTTGATGGGGCATTTTCTTATGGCGTGTGTGTTTCTTTCTTTCGCGCGTAAATAGCGTTCTTCCGCGCACATTCCTCTACCTTTCGAGCGCATTCCGGTCTGGGCCGCGCGGAATTTCTCGTTCGCGCGTTTTTCCAGTTCTTTCGCGCGTAAACACCGCTCCTCCGCGCACAATCCTCTTACGTTCGCTCGCATTTCTTTCTGCTCCGCGCGGAATTTCCCTTTATCGCGCTTCTCCAGTTCTTCGACGCACAATCCTCTGCCTTTCGCGAGCATTCCGGTCTGGCTCGCGCGCAATTTCTCGTTCGCGCGTTTCTCACGTTCTTCCGCGCGTAAACACCACTCCTCCGCGCACAATCCTCCGCCTTCCGCGCGCATTCCGGTCTGGCTCGCGAGCTATTTCCCTCTCGTGCGATTCTCCAGTTCTTCCGCGCGTAAACATCGCTCCTCCGCGCACACCCCTCCACATTCCGCCCGCATTTGGTCCTGCTCCGCGCGGAATTTCCCTCTCGCGCGCTTCTCCAGTCCTTCCGCGCGTAAACACCGCTCTTTCGCGCACAACCCTCTACCTTTCGCGCGCATTCCGGTCTGCTCCGCGCGCAATTTCCCTCTCGCGCGTATCTCCAGTCCTTCCGCGCGTAAACATAACTCCTCCGCGCACAATCCTCTGCCTTCCGCGCGTATTTCGTTCTGCTCCGCGCGGAATTTCCCTTTCGTGCGCTTCTCCCGTTCTTCCGAGCGTGAACATCGCTTCTCCGCGCACAAATCCCCTTTCACGCGCCTCCTAACGGCTCCACGCACAAATTCCATAAAAAAATCAGAGAGAAAGGTTTTAACCTTTCTCTCTGATTGATTGTTCATCTTATTTAAACATAACCATTGTATACTTCTTCTTACCACGACGGACAATCGTAAATGCATCTTCTAAACGGTCAGCCGCGTTAACATCATGCGCTGTATCCGTTACTTTGTCGCCGTTCAATGAGATTGCACCGTTTGTCACATCCTCACGAGCTTGACGTTTAGAAGGGGATATCCCAGCTTCCACTAGCAACTCAACGATATTGTGATCTTCTTTCGCCATCTCGAATGTAGGGACATCTTTGAAAGCATCCTTCATTTCAGAAGTCGTCAATTTCTTCAAGTCTCCACTGAAAAGTGCTGCAGAAATACGGATCGCTTGATCGAGTGACTCTTGACCGTGAATTAGGCGAGTCATTTCTTCTGCCAGCGTCTTCTGCGCTTTGCGCAAGTGAGGTTCATCCGCAACCGAACGCTCCAGTTCTTCAATTTCAGAACGATCCAAGAATGTAAATATCTTCAGGTAGTGTACAACATCTGCATCCGCTGCATTGATCCAAAATTGATAGAACTCATAAGGAGATGTCTTGGCAGCATCCAACCAGACAGCGCCACCAGCTGTTTTACCAAACTTTGTGCCATCGGATTTCGTAACAAGTGGAATCGTGATTCCGAATGCCTTAGCTTCTTCCTCGTGAGTCTTGCGAATGATTTCGAGTCCCGTTGTAATGTTCCCCCACTGGTCAGATCCTCCGATTTGCACGCGGCATCCGTAGTGATTATACAAGTGGTTAAAGTCGATTCCTTGAATAAGCATGTAAGTGAATTCTGTAAACGAAAGTCCTGTTTCTAAACGGGATGCTACGTTTTCTTTCCCTAACATGTAGTTAATATTCAACAATTTACCGTAGTCACGCAAGAATCCAATCGCACTCATCGGACCCATCCAGTCTTTATTGTTTACGAGACGTGCTCCATTTTTATCTGCAAAATCGAACAAACGCTCAAGTTGGACTTTCAATCCTTTTACATTTTCATCAACTTGCGCTTCCGTTTGAAGTTGTCGTTCATCCGCACGGAATGATGGATCCCCGATCATCCCAGTCGCTCCACCGATAAGTAAAATAGGGCGATGACCGTGTAGTTGGAATCGTCGAAGAGTTAGAAGCGGAACAATGTGTCCGATATGCATGCTGTCTGCCGTCGGATCGACACCGCAATAGAGCGATACTTTTTGTTCGTCGAGCAGCTTCGCCATTCCTTCCTCATCCGTTTGTTGGTAAAGCAACCCTCTCCATTTTAAATCATCTAATAAATTCTCAGTCATATAACTTCCTCCTCCATTTTTGCTTCACAAACACAAAAAATCCCTACACGATCTAAAAAGATCATGCAGGGACGCCAATTGTACATGTAAGCGCGGTACCACCCAGCTTGAGATAATTATCTCCGCTTTATTAGCAATAACGCCGCTATCCGCGCAACACTCCAAAGCTGTAATTCGTGAACAAGGTACCGAGCAGCTTCCACCTACCGCTGCCTCTCTATACGGATCGCCTGCCACTACTGCGGCTTTTTCACTGTGAAGAGTAACTACATCATATTGTAGTCGAAAATGGAAATTTGTCAAACAAATTCAGTCCACTACTGTTAGAATATGCTATAATTAATATGATTTTTAGGAGGGAACGAATTGACAAAACAGGACAAAAAACGTGTTGATGAACTTGAAGATAAATTCGAAGCGATGAAGAAAACCAAATGGGCAAAAAATACCCGGATTACCTCAGGCGTCATCTGGAATCTCTTTTTGCTTTTCTTAGTTATCGGTTTGACGTTAACGGTTTTCGGCGCTTCCGTAGGGGCAGGTTATTTCGCCTCGCTTGTTGAAAAAGAACCACTTCGTTCAAAACAGGAAATGCGCAGTGAAATCTTAAGTTATGAAGAAACATCCGAAATCTATACGAACGGAAAGTACTTAAGAAAAGTACGAGCTGACATAGACCGGAAAGAAGTCAAACTCGAGGATGTCTCCCCTTACGTCATCAACGCCGTTTACGCGACGGAAGATGAATACTTTAACACACATAACGGGATTGTCCCTAAAGCGGTTTTCCGTGGACTTTTCCAAGATGTCACTAATTCTGACAATCAAACTGGTGGATCTACGCTTACACAACAACTGATTAAAAACCAAATTTTAACGAACGAAGTCTCTTATGAGCGTAAAGCGAAAGAACTCTTGCTTGCAATGCGGTTAGAGCATTTCATGACCAAGGATGAAATTTTGGAATCCTATCTTAATATCATTCCATACGGACGTAATTCTAACGGTGGAAACATTGCTGGAATCGAAGCTGCTGCGGAAGGAATTTTCAATAAGACCGCAAAAGAGTTGAATCTCGCTCAATCTGCATATATCGCTGGGATTCCCCAAGCTCCTTTCGCCTATACTCCGTTTTATAACGGAACCAATGGGTTGAAAGATGAAAAAGGATTGAAGCCCGGCATCAATCGTATGAAAACTGTTTTATTCCGCATGAAAGAAACGGAATATATCACCGAGAAGGAATACAATGAAGCGATTGCTTACGATATTACAAAGGATTTCAGAACTGCTGCTCCTGCACCTAAAAGTAGAGATGAATTCTTAACAGATGAAATACAGCGTAGTACAATCGCCATTCTAGCTGATATGATTGCAGAAGAAGATGGAATTGACGCTGATCGATTAAAAGAAGATAAAAAACTTAATGAGAAATATAGTATTTTAGCAGAACGTTCCATGAGAAATGATGGTTTCCGAATTCATTCGACTGTTGACTTAGCCTTGTATAATGCGATGAACGATGTTTCGGAGAACTTTTCACAATATGGATTCACTACCGCATTAAACTCCACCAATAAACAAACCGGAGAGAAGGTAACAGAGAAGTTGCCAGTTCAAGTCGGTGCGACATTATTGGACAATAAGACTGGTAAGATTTTAGCATTTGTCGGTGGACGCGATCATGAATTGGAAGCAACAAATCACGCAACACAAACTACTCGACAGCCTGGTTCTACTATCAAGCCATTGCTCGTTTATGCACCAGCCATTGAGTATGGTGTCATCGGTGCTGGTAGCCCGGTAGTCGATGTGAAATTCAGAAGAGGAAGTTATACTCCAGCCAACTTCATACCGACTCAAGAGTTAGGAATTATTTCTGCTCGCCAAGCTCTTACTACTTCACAAAACTTAGCGGCACTTCGTCTTTATAATCAGATTCTTGATAGACGACCAGCAGAATTTCTAAAGAAAATGGGTTACACAAGCCTAGTGGAATCTGATTACGAAAACCTTTCTGCTTCATTAGGTGGTTTGAGGTATGGTGGCACGGTCCAAGAAAACACAAGTGCCTATTCCACACTTGCAAATGGTGGGCAACATGTAGACCCTTATATTATCGAAAAAATAGAAGATAGAAACGGCAACGTCGTCTACCAACATAAAGTTGAGCCTGTACAGGTCTTCAGCCCGCAAACCGCATACATTGTGACTGATATGCTTCGGGATGTCGCTTCTAGCGGTACTGCAAAAGTGATGAAAAGCAAACTGAATTTCAACGTAGACATCGCAGCAAAAAGTGGTACGACAAACTCATTCAGTGATGCTTGGCTACTTGGTTACAATCCTAACGTTTCCCTTGGCGTATGGCTGGGTTATAAATACCAAACCAAATCTCTTGAAGGTCGAGGAAACGCCCAATATGGAACCGCAAGTTCACGTACGAACGCTTTATATGCAAAACTCATGAATGCCATCAACCAAGCACGACCTGAAACGGTTGGTCAAAATGTTCGTTTCCAACGACCTAATGGTGTTGTGAATCGCTCATTCTGTGGTATTTCGGGTCTTGCTCCGTCAGCTGCATGCTCAGCTGCAGGATTAGTCCGTTCAGATCTCTTTAATGCGAATGTCATGCTTCCTAACAAAGCGGATGACAGCATCATTTCATCATCTTCTGTATCTGTTAAAGGAAAGAGATATGCAGCATTGCCTTCGACCCCTTCTGAATTCATTACTGCTGGTGGCGTAGGTGTCAATGAGGAATTCATCAAACGGATGCTTGGACCTTTAGGTGGAGATGCATCCAAGTTGTTCCCAGCACGATCATCCTTTGCGTCTCGCGTCGTATCCGGCGCAATCTTCCCTGCGGATGGCGTAGCGCCTGCAGGTGTGACGGCTTCGCAAAATGGCTCTGTATTGACATGGAGTGCGTCTCCATCAAACGATGTCATTGGCTATTATGTCTACAATGGCGGAACGCGTGTAGGGACAATCATAGATGGTCAGTCACTCTCTTTCCCTATAGGAAGTGGAAACTATACGGTTCGAGCTGTGGATATTACAGGATTAACTTCCGCCCCTTCCAATGCAGTTAAGACCGTGGCAGAAGCACCTGAATCGGAAACTCCTGACGACTCAACTAATGGATCAGGCGATAGTGGTGGCGATACGGGAACGACACCACCTGATTCAAACACTGATACAGGCACCAAACCTAAGCCTCCCGGTAATGGTGGTGGCGATGGAAAACCGAAACCTCCTGGTAATGGTGGGGATGACGGGAAACCGAAACCTCCTGGTAATGGCGGGGATGACGGGAAACCGAAACCTCCTGCTAACGGTGGGGATGGTGACGGAGATGGCGATACAGGCGGCGAATAATCATTGCCGTCCCTCTCCTTCATTTTAAAAAAACTTAAAGAAAAGGCTGGACAGTCCCCAATGCGGGTTACTGTCCAGCCTTCTTTTCGTTTTTAGTCTTCCATTGTCGATAGATCGCCCGTCGGTAAATCGAGTTCCCATGCTTTTAGAACACGTCTCATGATTTTACCGCTTCGAGTCTTCGGAAGTTTGTCCTTGAACTCAATTTCTCTAGGAGCTGCATGACCAGCAAGCTCTTTTTTCACAAACTGTCGTATCTCTTCTTTCAATTCATCCGTCGGTTCGTATCCATCATGTAATGCGATGAACGCCTTAATGATTTCACCACGGACTGGATCAGGTTTTCCGATGACACCAGCTTCTACAATCGCTGGATGTTCAATTAATTTACTTTCAATTTCAAATGGACCGACGCGCTCTCCACTCGTCATGATGACATCATCTACACGACCTTGGAAGAAGAAATAACCGTCCTCGTCCATATAGGCAGAATCCCCTGATACGTACCATTCTCCATTCAAGAAGTAGGAATCGTACTTTTCCGGGTTATTCCAGACGGCTCTCATCATTGCTGGCCATCCTTTTTTCAACGCTAGGTTCCCCATTCGATTTGGTGGTAATACATTCCCTTGGTCATCGACAATGGCTGCTTCAATTCCTGGAACCGGCTTCCCCATCGAACCCGGCTTCAGTGGAAGTGAGCCAAAGTTACAAATCATCTGGGCACCTGTTTCTGTCATCCACCACGTATCATGAATTCGCATGTTGAATGTCTCCATTCCCCAACGAACAACTTCAGGGTTTAACGGCTCACCAACTGACAAGATGTGACGGAGCGAAGAGAGATCATGCCCTTCCATAGCAGCGCTTCCTGCTCCCATCAGCATACGGAACGCAGTCGGTGCGCTGTACCAGACAGATACACCAAATTCTTCAATAGCACCATACCAGCTATCAGTTGAGAAACGTCCACCGACAATCAGATTTGTTGTTCCCGCCAATAACGGGCCAAAAATTCCATAAGCTGTGCCTGTTACCCAACCTGGATCAGCAGTACACCAAAATACGTCGTCTTCACGAAGATCCAGTACCCATTTTGAAGTTTGAAGTTGTTGAATCATCGCTTCCTGTACATGGAGAACACCTTTAGGTTTACCTGTAGAACCTGATGTATAGTGCAACAATGTAGGTGATTCACGTTCTAACCATTCCACATCAAAATCTTTGGATGCTTTCTCAAAATGTTTACTGAAACTGATTATTTTTCCTTCTTCTGTTACATCGTCCCCCACGACGAAGACAGTTTCAAGATTTGGCAAACGGTCAACAGGAATACGGTCAACCAGTTCTGGTGTTGTCACTATTGCTTTCGCATCGCTGTCATCCAATCGATCATATACCGCACCTTCCATGAACGCTTCGAATAGCGGTCCTACTATTGCACCGATTTTCAAAGCACCTAAGAGAGCAAAGTATAATTCTGGGGAACGCGGCATGAAGACAAAGATTCGATCCCCTTTTTCTAAAGTTGAACAGTTTTTCAATACATTTGCAGCTTTGTTCGAATTTTTCTTCAAATCTCCAAATGTATAAGTCTCGTTGCGTGAACCGTCTTTATAGTAGAGCGCAACCTTGTTTTTGCGGAATGAATCGGCATGTCGATCTACCGCTTCGTGCGCAATATTCACTTTTCCCGTTTCATACCAGCTAAAGGCTTTTTCAGCTTCTTTCCAGTCGAAAGTAGCCGCCAATTTGTCATAGTCTTGCATTTGATAATCAGACTGTTGAGCCGGAATTGTTTTTAAAACCATAACAGAACCCCCTTAAATATGTACCAACACTATTATTCTACCTGAATCCCTCTTGAATTAGCAAACAAATAATATTTTTCCGACAGTTCTTCATTTTGTAAGAAATTTCATCAAAACGCTCATAGCTTTCATGTATACTGTAAGCAGATGGATTATCAGCATAAGGCGGTGAAGTGGTTGGAACATGTTAAAACCTATAATGCGTTAGAATTGAAGCATAAAAATGGAGATCTTATTATTGAAGGTCCTATTCGGACGTCTGATCTTGAAAGTTATGCTTTCCATGAAGGATTAGTGGCATTTAGAGCACCTGCACAGCAACAAAAAGCACTCATCGGTATTTCAAAATTGCCTGAAGGGAGAATTATTGTTGCTAGAGAACGAGACCAAATCGTAGGGTACGTCACTTATTTATATCCCGATCCACTTGAACGATGGTCTGAGGGTAATATTGAAAACTTGATTGAATTAGGTGCGATTGAGGTCATTGCAAAATATCGGGGAGGCGGTGTCGGTAAGGCGCTACTGGAAGTCTCCATGATGGATGATGCGATGGAAGACTATATTGTCATTACAACCGAATACTATTGGCATTGGGACTTGAAAGAGACAAAGCTGAATGTATGGGAATACCGAAAAGTCATGGAAAAAATGATGCAACATGGAGGACTCGAGTATTTTGCAACGGACGATCCTGAAATTTGTTCGCATCCCGCTAATTGTTTAATGGCCAGAATAGGTAAACGCATCAAGCAAGAGGATGTCCAACGATTTGATAGCTTACGATTTAAAAACAGATTTCTGTACTAAGAAAGAAGGGATACTATGTTAATAGAAGAAATCATGAAAACTGAAGTCATTACATTAACACCCGATCATACAGTAAAAGAAGCTGCAGATTTAATGAGGTCTCACCATATCCGGCATCTCCCAATCGTTATTCAGGACAATCAACTCGTTGGTATTGTCACCGATCGGGACCTAAAAGAAATCTTACCTTACGGAGATCAGCAGACAGAGAATATTGCTTCTGTGTATGACATGCTACTTTCTGAATGCATGGTAAAGAAGCCGATTACAGGACACCCCATGGATTTCGTGGAGGAATCTGCTTTAGTGTTTTATCATAATCAGATTGGTTGTCTGCCCATCGTTTCCAATCAGCAGCTCATCGGAATTATTACAGAAACTGATTTATTGTATAAATACATTGAACTGACGGGGGCACATCAGCCTGGTTCGCAAATTGAAGTTCGTGTGCCTAATATTCCTGGAATTCTACATGAAGTGACTAAAGTGTTCAATGAATTTCAAACAAACGTTCAGAGTGTCCTAGTCTATCCAGACAAAGAAAATGAGGCTAATAAAATTCTAGTGATCCGTATCAAGACGATGAATCCCATTTCGATTATTGAAGGACTTAAAGGACGTGGATTTGACGTTCTTTGGCCGAACTTCCCTGGGACGGAAGTATGAAAAAGGACGCTGTATTCATTTTTTCGGAAGATCAGCTAGGATACTCATTTTCTGACACACATCCATTTAATCAAAAGAGAATTGTGTTAACACTGGATTTACTGAAAAAAACGCATGCGATTACGGATGAAGATATCATCGCACCACGTATAGCAACGGATGAAGAATTACTGTTAGTCCATGAACCTAAGTTTGTCGAGATGGTAAAAAAGGCAGGAAAAGGTGAAGTGGGACCTGAAATCGGTAGTGTGTATGGGATAGGTACAGAGGATACACCAATTTTCCCGAATATGCATGAAGCTAGTGCAATGCTTGTAGGCGGTACACTGACAGCTGTCGATGAAGTGATGAATAACCGCGCCTGTTATGCGTTAAATCTTGGCGGCGGACTCCATCATGGATTCCAAGGGAAAGCTTCGGGATTTTGTGTCTACAATGATAGCTCTGTCGCCATTCGTTATTTACAGAAAAATTATGACGCACGAGTCCTTTATATCGATACAGATGCTCATCATGGCGATGGGGTCCAATGGACTTTCTACGATGACCCTGATGTATGTACCTTGTCCATCCACGAAACAGGACGTTATCTATTCCCCGGCACTGGGCACGTAACAGAACGCGGGAACGGTAAAGGCTACGGGACATCGTTCAACTTCCCCATCGATGCTTTCACAGAAGACGACTCTTTTCTAGAAGTCTATGAAACCGCTTTCCGCGAAGTTGTGGAATGGTTCAAACCAGACGTAATTCTGACTCAAAATGGTGCCGATGCTCACTTTTTTGACCCTTTAACACATTTGTATGGCACTATGGAGATTTATAAAGAAATTCCAAGGATCGCCCGTGAACTTGCAGATGAGTATTGCGAAGGACGATGGATCGCTGTAGGTGGTGGTGGTTATGATATATGGAGGGTCGTTCCTCGTGCTTGGTCACATATCTGGTATACGATGAAGAAACTCCCTGCACCGAATGGACCTCTCCCAGAAGAATGGCTTAGCCGTTGGCAACCAGAGTCCCCTGTTCCATTCATTGAAACATGGGAAGATCCAAATCCGTTATACAAACCGATTCCACGAAAAGCGGAAATTGAAGAAAAGAATGCACAAGTCATGGATCGTTCACTACACTACATACGAAGTGAGCAACAACCAAGGTAGTTTGGATAATTATTCGATTTATAAAGCACAAAAAAGCAGAGAGCTTACGCATCTCTGCTTTTTGCATTTGAAATTTAATTGTATTGAGGATTATTTGCCTCTTACAGAATCTCGATACTCCAATTGGTATGGAAGAATCACTTGTTGCTGATTAACTTCTTCTCCGTTCATCAACTTGGTTAAGAGCCTCATCGATACGGCTCCTAAATCATATAACGGCACTCGGATTGCCGTTAACTGAGGACGGACCGCACGAGCAAGAATCGAGTGTTGGAAACAAATCAGCTCCAAATCATCGGGAACGGTAAGACCTGCATCTCTTATTCCATTCAATAACCCGACAGCAATTTCATCATTGCCCGCGAATATAGCTGTAGGTGGTTCAGGCAGCTTTTTTAAACGGTTCCATACTTCATATGCATCATCGTATGTATTGTCCGTTTCCACGATATATCCATCAGGAATGGATAATCCTGCTTCTGACATCGCGTCTTCATAGCCTGTCTTTTTAGAAAGCCGATTGATATCCCTACTGAATGGTCCTGAAATGAATGCAATGTGCTTGTGATCGTTTTCGATCAACTCTTTCACTGCTGAATATGCTGCTTCTTTGTTTTCAATATTGACAGTCGGAAATTCTAGTTCGGAATCCAATGTTCCTGCCAACACAATGGGAATGTTTGCAGACTTCATTTCCTTACGAACATCATCTGAGATTGAATCGCTCATGAAAATTAGTCCATCCACTTGCTTCCCAAGATGATCTTCAATTAATTCCATTTCTCGAAGAGGACGTTTGTCTGAATTGGACAAGATGATGTTGTACTCATACATCGTCGCAACATCTGCAATCCCTCTAGAAAGTTCTGCGTAATAACTTTTGGAAATATCCGGCACGATCACACCTATTGTTGTCGTTTTTCTGCTGGCGAGGCCGCGTGCTACGGCATTGGGCCGATAGCCGAGCCGTTCAATGCATGCTGTTACCTTCTTACGCGTTGCTGGTTTCACGTTGGGGTTACCGTTGACCACCCGTGATACAGTAGCCATTGAGACGTTCGCTTCTCGAGCCACGTCATAAATTGTTACCGCCATACTGACCTCCCCTTTCTCTGTCTTTTTTTCTTTCTTTCCTAGTATACCAAAACGCCGGAGCAATGTAAGCTCCGGCGGGAAATTATACGATTTGATGTGTATTCATGAAACGTTGCATCTCTTCGTAAAATTCGTCAAATTGTTCGATGTTCATTTGTTGTGCCGAATCAGACAAAGCAACTGCTGGGTCTGGATGTACCTCAGCCATGACGCCATCTGCACCTACAGCAATCGCTGCTTTAGCAGTTGGAATCAGAAGATCCTTTCTACCTGTTGAGTGTGTAACGTCAACAAATACAGGAAGGTGGGTTTCTTGCTTTAAAATTGGAACAGCAGAAATATCTAGTGTATTTCGAGTGGCACGCTCATACGTCCGAATGCCTCGCTCACAAAGCATGATCTGCGTATTCCCTTTTGACATGATGTATTCTGCCGCGTGAATGAATTCATCGATCGTTGCAGCCAAGCCACGTTTTAACAACACTGGTTTGTTTGCTTTACCTGCTTCTTTTAGAAGCTCGAAGTTTTGCATATTACGCGCACCAATTTGAATGACATCTATATAGTCTAGCGCCTCTTCTAAGTGAGATGGTGTAATAATCTCTGTCACTATGGACAAGCCAGTCTCATCAGAAACACGCTTTAAAATCTTTAATCCTTCCAGTCCTAACCCTTGGAAGTCATAAGGTGATGTACGTGGCTTATATGCACCGCCTCGCATCATCGTCAGTCCTTTTGCCTTAATGGACTGGGCAACTGCCAACACTTGTTCATACGACTCAACTGCACATGGTCCGAAAACAAATGAAGGTGTTCCATCTCCTATTTTTTCGCCATTAATGTCGACGATTGTGTCCTCAGCTTTTCGTTTACGTGAAACAAGTAGTGCCTTCTTTTGTTCGTCTTCTTGAATTTCAAGCGCGGACATGAAAATTCCTTTAAACACTTGTTCAAGAATACCATTTGGAATGGGTCCCTTGTTCGCGTCTTTCAAGAAATCTAACATTTCTCTCTCTCGAACCGGATCAAAACGATTTACACCTTGTTTTTCTTTTACCTTACCGATTTCTTGCACTACAGCCGTACGATCGTTAATGAGTTCTAAAATCTTCACATTCAGTTCAGTTACCTGAGACCGAAGCTCTTCCAAATTATTTTGGCGCATAATCATTCTCCTCCCCATTCATAGCATTCCCTTTTCGCATCGGAGAATGTATGGTACATTTTATAATAATAGACCTAGTATAATGAACCTCAGTTGAAAAGTCACGCTATTTCGCTAAATCGTCATATATAATATATTGTAAAGACTTAGGAGGTACTAATGTGACGCCTTTATTTGCACTGGATATTGGAACACGTTCCGTTGTCGGAATTATATTGGAAGAAGTCAATTCAAGGTATCACGTAGTCGATCTTGAAGTAATCGAGCACAAAGAGCGCTCCATGTTAGATGGACAAATACATAACATCGTCAGTGTAGCTTCAGTGATTGGGGAAATGAAAACCTTACTTGAAGAACGCCACGGCCCTTTGAAGAAAGTAAGCGTAGCAGCTGCTGGACGAGCGTTAAAAACTGCCACTGGAAAAATGTCAGTGGACATCACAGAACACGCATTGATCAATACAGAAGATATTAATCGTTTAGAACTCGGTGCAGTCCAAAAAGCCCAACAGGAGTTGCTATCTTCTGACTCTATTACTTCAGAGAACCCGTATTATTGTGTTGGTTACTCTGTACTTCACTACTTATTGGATGATGAAGAGATAGGGAGTCTTATAGACCAAACTGGCCGTTCTGCCAGTGTTGAAGTCATCTCCACTTTCTTGCCTCGGGTCGTTGTGGAGTCCCTGTTATCTGCACTTAAAAGAGCCGATCTTGAAATGGAAGCTCTCACCCTTGAGCCAATCGCTGCAATCAATGTCCTCATTCCACAATCGATGAGACGTTTAAATGTAGCTTTGGTGGATATTGGTGCCGGGACTTCAGATATTGCACTAACAAATAATAATACGGTTTCTGCCTTCGGTATGGTCCCTATCGCTGGCGATGAAATAACTGAAGCACTGAGTTCCAGCTATTTATTGGACTTCCCAGAAGCAGAACGCGTCAAACGAGCCCTTAACGGAGAAGAATCCGTTGTCTTCAAGGATATTCTGGGCTTTGAACAACAATTTCCTGCTCATGAAGTTGTGGAGACAATTTACTCATCCATTGACCGCCTTGCAGACTCCATTGCAAGTGAGATTTTGCGTCTTAATAACACTTCTCCTCAAGCTGTCATGCTTGTTGGTGGCGGTAGTTTAACCCCTGCGTTAACGAGTAAACTCAGCGCTGCTCTGGAACTTCCTTTGCAACGGGTTGCTGTTCGTGGTCTCGATGCGCTGTCAGAGGTGACACTAGCCGAACATATCAGTTCTTCACCAGCGCTCGTTACACCAATTGGAATTGCAATTGCGGCCAAACGCGCACCAATACATTATATGTCCGTGACGGTGAATGAGAAAACTATCCGGCTCTTTGAACTGAAAGAAATGACTGTCGGAGATGCTCTCTTAGCAGCTGGTATTAAAGCCAAACATTTATATGGTAAACCAGGTCTCGCTTTACGATTTTCACTTAACGGTCAAGAAATCACGTTACCCGGAAGCCACGGTACTCCTTCTGCAATTTATAAAAATGGAGAAACAGTCAGTACGAAAGATCCAATTCGGAATGGAGATTCCATTCAACTCATATTAGGTGAAGATGGACGTTCAGCACAAGCTGTGATTGCAGATGTGACGGAACTGGATTCAGATTCTATTTCCGTGACCATCAACGAGCGTCGAGTTGTCTTGAAAACCGAAGTGATCGTGAATAACGAGCGCCAGGATATACAAACTACAATTCAAGATCGAGATGATATCAAAGTTCACCAAGCCAAGACATTACGAGATGCCTTTGCTGTACTGAATTCAGACAGTAGCAATCAGAGTTCACTACAGTCAGTTATTCTTAATGGAAAACGGGTTCATCTTAAACCCAAACCTATCGTCTACTCCCGGAACGGACTGCCGATTTCACTAACTTCACAGTTGGAGGATGGAGATCACATTACTAGTGAGCAAAATTCACTTACGACCGTTGCTGATGTTGCCAATGAATTAGGTGTTCAATTGACAGAGCAGCTAACCGTTTCATTCAACAGTATGCAAGTAACTATTACAAAACCTCGCTTCTTGGTCACGGTGAATAATAAATCCGTTGAACCCACTGCACAAGTTACAGAAGAAGACCAGTTGAAGGTTACACCTTTAACTGGACAGCCAATTACATTTAGTGATGTTTTCGCGTTTGTCGATTATCAGCTCCCAACCGGTTCAGCAACATCTTATAAACTACTGCGCAACCAACAGCCAATCCAATTTTACGATCAGCTGTTCGGAGGAGACGAATTAGAAATTTTGATTACTTAAAAATAGCCATTCAGCCCAAAGGCTGAATGGCTATTTTAGTCAATTACTTTTAGGCTTTTCGTTAGAAACTGCATTTTGATTGATATTCTTATCTTTTCCGATGTTTTCTGAATTGTCATAGGCTACATCACTATTTTTAGTAGTCTGATTGCTAGCTTCTTTTTTCTCTTCAGACATTTTGGAAGCACCTTTGTCCTCTTTGTTAACAATAGGCTCTTCACCTTCAGATGAAGCAGTACCATCATCCATTGGGGCAGTCTTTTTTGAAGTCATCGATTTTACTTTTCCAGTTTGGTCCTGGACATTTTTCTTAAGGTCTTCAGACTTTTCTTTTGCCACTGCAGAAATCTGTGTCGCTTTTTCTTTAGCAGTACTAGACAGATCAGCTGCCTTATCTTTGGCAGTCGCAGTTAGGTCAACTGCTTTATCTTTGGCTGTAGAGCTTAACTCAATACTCTTGTTTTTAAATTGTACGGCTTGAGTTGAAAAATCATCGCGCATTTCTTTACCTGTTTTCGGTGCTAGGAAAAGTGCTGCTGCAGCTCCTATGACTCCCCCTACTAGTGCTCCTACTAAAAAGCTTCCAGATCCAGAACTATCCTCTTCATAGAAACTGTCTGTATCCGTAGGGAAATAATTATAGTTCATCGGTAATTGAGATGGCTCTCCGTAAGAGTTTTCATACATATCATTCGAGGTAAATTCGTTAGTTTGGTTTGGTTTGTTATAGTTTTCGCTCATGCGATCTCCTCCTTAAAATGGTGTTCAGGTGTTGGTCTGTAATCCCTTGGCTTTTTTCGTCTGTCGATACGGTTGGTAATTTCGCTGAACACTAACTTTCAACGACTATCCGCTATGTACAACAGATGGAAGCAGTTCACTCCTCCCTGTCCACGTTCTTATGAGTACTTTTACCCTGTCACTCTACAGGCTAAACTTTGACCATCTTTCCACTTTCGACAACGAGTGATTATTTCCTTTAAAATAAATCAAGATTTCATCAAAAAAAAGAAAACAGCCTGATTAATTCAATCAGACTGTTTTCTGTTCAGCGATATGTTGCTGATAGGCGCTCAAATACTTTTGTACGTCCCCTGCCCCCATGAACAAAAAGACAGCATCTTCATGTCCATCAAGCGCTTCAATAGCATCTAGTGTTAAATGTGCGGAACCAGGAATTTTCTCGGCAAGATCATTCACCGTCAACGTACCTGATTTTTCACGAGCGGATCCAAATATATCACACAGATAAACCTGGTCAGCTTCAGAAAGGCTTTCTGCAAATTCATCCATTAGTGCCGCAGTTCTTGAAAATGTATGCGGTTGGAAAACCGCGACGATTTCACGCTCAGGATACTTCTGTCTTGCAGACTGAAGAGTTGCGCGGATTTCAGTTGGATGATGTGCATAATCATCGATTAGAATTGCACCATCGGCTTGAACTTCAGTGAACCTCCGCTTTACCCCGTTAAAACTCTTAAGACGTTCTGCGACAACGGTTGGTTCCAATCCTTCATACTGACAAAGCGCAATAACTGCCAATGCGTTTTTAATCGCATGGTCGCCAGGCATCGGAATTGTAAACGAATGATAAAATTCGTTACGAACAAATACATCAAAAGAAGTACCTTCAGCGCTTTTTACGATATTAGAAGCACTAAAATCATTTCCTTCGCCAAGACCATAGAGTACGACTGGTACATTTGCTTGAATCGCTAAACAGTTCGGGTCATCCCCACATGCGATAATCGCTTTTTTAACATTCAAAGCCATATCACCAAATGCATTCAATACATCTTCCATGTCTTTAAAATAGTCAGGGTGATCGAAATCGATATTCGTGATAATTGCGTAATCAGGTTCGTACGCTAGGAAATGCCGCTTGTATTCGCATGACTCAAATACAAAAAAGTCACTGTCCTGAACTCCTTTTCCTGTACCATCTCCAATTAAGTATGAAATTGGTGCAAAGCCAGTAAGGACATGAGCAAGAAGACCCGTCGTCGATGTTTTTCCATGGGTACCTGTAATTGCTACAGAAACGGATTGTTTCATGTATTCCGCCAAAAAGTCATGATAGCGAATTACGTCCAGTCCTAGTTCTTTAGCTTTCACTAATTCTGGATGTGTATCCGGAAACGCATTACCCGCAATTATTGTAAGTCCTTCAGTAATATTGTCTTCACTGAAAGGAAGTACGGTTATAGAACGTTCATGAAGTGGTTCCTCGGTGAAAAAGTGCTTTTCCACATCTGAACCTTGAACTTCGTTTGATGAATCGTGAAGGATTTGAGCGAGTGAACTCATTCCTGATCCTTTAATACCTGTAAAGTGAAATTTCGTCATTGTGCAACCTCCTGGGACCAACCTGTTCCCTAAAATCTCTCATTGATAATTCGTAATGTAAGTTCATATTCTTAATCTTATGCTTCATGATCAGGATTCAGAAATGACTCCAAGTCTGCTTCTGTTAAATAGACATCCCGCGAACGACTTCCCCGTTGTTCTGATATGAAGCCATGCGCTTCCATGCGATCCATAATTTTCGCAGCTCGATTGTATCCAATACTAAAATGGCGCTGCATAAGTGATGTCGATGCACTCCCCTGTTCAATGATGAATGCACAGGCTTGTGTGAACAACGGATCTGATTCCTCTTCTTCAACAACAGCAGCGAGTAAATCTTCCTGACCGAATAAGTATTCTGGCGAGGCTTCACTTTTAACGTGTTCAATTATGTCTTCAATTTCATCATCCGTTACAAATGTGCCCTGCAAGCGGATAGGTGAAGATTGTCCATTTCCGATATACAGCATATCTCCCCTACCGAGAAGTCGCTCTGCTCCAGCACCATCGATAATCGTTCGAGAATCGATCTGAGAAGACACAGCAAATGCAATGCGCGTTGGTATATTAGCCTTGATGATGCCAGTAATAACATCGACGGATGGGCGCTGCGTTGCAATAATCAAGTGAATACCACATGCTCTTGCTTTTTGAGCAATTCGACTGATCGATACTTCGACATCATTCGGCGCAACCATCATCAGATCCGCGAGCTCATCGATGACAATTAGTAAATACGGCATTTTTTGTGCAAATTGGCGATTCGCTTCTGCCATTTGGTTATATCGTTCAATATTCCGGGCACCTGCATGCGCAAATAGCTCATAGCGTCGCTCCATCTCGTCGACTGCCCATTTTAAAGCGGCTGTCGCAGCCTTGACATCAGTGATGACAGGGCTAATAAGATGTGGAATTCCATTGAATGGCGCTAATTCCACCATTTTAGGGTCAATCAACATCATTTTTAGCTCTGTTGGCGAAGCTTTGTACAAAAGACTCACGAGAATCGAGTTAATGCAGACCGATTTCCCTGAACCCGTTGCACCTGCAATCATTCCATGTGGCATTTTACGCAAGTCGATTGTTACCGGTTCACCTGTTAAACTCAATCCAAGTACCGCTTCGAGTGGTGAATCAGAACTCGTGAACTTATCAGTATCAATGACTTCTGAAATTCGGACAGGACGTGTTGTCCGATTCGGTATTTCAATCCCGATCGAGCTTGTACCAGGGATTGGAGCCTGAATACGGATATCTTCTGCCGCTAGAGCTAATTTCAGATCATCTGTTAAATTACGGACTTTGCTAACTTTAGTTCCAAATCCGACTGTCAACTCAAATCGCGTAACTGTAGGGCCTTGAACCGCTTCTAATATGTCTGCTTCCACAGAAAAATGAGAAAGTGCTTCGACTAGTTTCTCAGATTGTGAAGTTAGCCATTCGGTATCTTCTTGCTGCGCTTCAGCTGGTAGTAAATCTTCAATTGAAGGGAAAACATAATGAGGAAGCACTTCCTGCTCATCCTCTGATCCCTCTGATAACGTTGCTATACTCGTAAGTGGTGCTGGTTGAACCTCTTCAACATGCTGACTGTTCTGCCTCATTCCAGGCTGATTCTGAGATTCCGGCTTTGCTGGTTGAATCTCCTCGTTAACAGCAGACAGTTGCTCGTTGTTCACAGGCAATGGTGCAGGTTCTTTGATTGTCGGAGCATTGGAAACAGCAAGAGAACGTAACTGCTGCTTCTCTTTATCAGTTTTCAACATGACGACATTAAAAGGAACAATTTTTTCATTTTTGCTTCTATCTAGTTCAGGGGTAGTAGTGGATTCCTCAACAAATGGAACACTGTCGTCCCCTTCTTCCGTCTGTTCTACGTATAGTTCTTCAAAAACATCACTTACTGGCTCAGTAAACTCTTCAATATTCTCTTCTACGTACAGTTCTTCAGGTGCTTCATCTACTGGATCTTCCTGCACTGAACTCTCTTGACTAACCTCTTCAAGTTCAGGTTCTAAAACTGCAATCTGTACACTCTCTTGTACTGTTTCTACTTCTAGTTTCTCAGCAGAATACGATTCAGAGTCTGTCTGATCTGTAGACGAAGTCAACGGAATGATTTCTTCCGCCGTAACAAACTCCCGACCCGATTTTACTGATTCTGGCAAAGATGGTTCATGTGGTATATCTATTACTTCGTCAACTTCATTTTCGGACTCAGTGTACTGGTTCGTTTTCAGAGCCCCAATAGATGGTGCCCCAATTTTTCTGCCAGAAGGCAACACTTCTTTCGGCAAGAAGAGATTCGACGGTCGTTCCACTCTAGTAATTGGTTCATTCCCATTATTAGATGTGATCTCATGTTCAATTTTCACACTGGTTCGTTTTTGTTGTGAAAATCCATATACAGGTGAAGGCACTTCCGTTGGTGTAAACGGTTTGTTAGTGCGTTGTTTCACAATTTCCGTTTTACGTTTAACTGTTTTTTCCAATTCAGGTTTTACGGTTCTATTTTTTTCTGTAAGTTCTTTATATTTCGTTCTATTACCTGCTCTATGGATTTCTCCTATAGGTGGTTCTGCAGGCCATCTGTTATTCTTGTATAACGGTATCGATTCAGATGGGGCATCTTTTTCTACTAAAGGTGCTACTTGTTGCTTTATTTGTACAGGTTCATCGGGATCTTCATCCCATCCATAAATTTCAGCATCAGTAATCATAGGAAATCTAAATGCCGGCCGCTGCGGCGGGTTTGGTTCTTGCGGTTGTTCTAGCTCAGGTGATTCTGTGTTCAAGTCTTCAATTGTCTCATCAGATTGCGAGCCGAACATGCGACCCATAGTTTTTTTAATCCAACTCACTCTATCACTCTTTTCATTTCAATCAACCTATTTTAACAGAAAAACAAGGATAAAATCAAATAGTCGTGTGCTATGTGGGAAACAAAACGGTATCATAGGTCACTTCAACTATCTTTTTTTGATAAAAACAACACACAGGCTGATGAATTTTTCATCAAAAAAAACAGAGAACTCAACTAGCTTCTCTGTTAATAATACTATTTTCAGTTTGTAAACGCACTTCCAACTTCTGCATCTGCTGCTAATACAAGGATACCTTTTTCAGCTGGTGCATCGGGTAACGCTAATTCTTTTGCAGAACAAATCATTCCTGAAGATGGAACTCCACGTAGTTCTGCGTCGCGAATGATCATGCCAGATGGCATCACAGCTCCTACTTTTGCAACGACTACTTTTTGGTCACTTTCAACATTCGGTGCTCCACAGACGATTTGTAACGTTTCATCTCCAACGTTCACCGTACAAATATTGAGCTTGTCCGCATTTGGGTGCTTCTCTTTTGAAACAACGTGCCCTACAACGAATTTCGGACTAAAATCTACATTTAGCTCAAGTGAGACACTGTTCTTTTCAAGTGCTTCTTGAATTTTCGCTACGAGTTCAGGTGTCAATTCTATAGAACCATCCGCATGCTCTCCAACGTATTGAGTTGCGTGAAAAACGTTGAATGCTACCGGATTGCCGTCTTGTGAGGATTTAATAAGTGTAATATCACCTTTTGATTCAATTTCTGTTTGCTCAGGACGCTCAGTTGTCAGTTGTACCATCAACACGTCACCGACACCATGTTTGTTAATAAAGACGTTCATTTCTTTTTCTCTCCTTTTTCTGCGACACGATTTTTAGCCATGATGAAAATAGGTTCCAGCTCCCCATCGTTATATAGGAACGACAAAGACGTAATCGGTACTGTCCCTACAGTGAAGAAGTGCATAGTCATTTGAGCAAGTACATCATATCCTGTATCATTTTGGATATCTCCAATGATCAATACATCTTGGTGGGGCACAGAGACCGTCATATGACCGTCAATGCGGGAAGCCATGTCCTTTAAAAATGCAGCATTTAAAATACGGCTTGCATCATATCCATCATTTATGTTGAGGAAATAATATTTATTGCCCGCTACTTCATCTACTTTAACACCTGTCGGCAGTTTTCGGGCATTAAATAATGCAGCTTCAGTAATTTCTTTCTCTGTCTTGCCAAGTGACGACAGCATACTTTCGTCAATCAAGCGATAAGTTTTCCCTTGGTCCAAAGCATAGTAGATCGCTGTTTCTGCCGTATGAGGTTTCACAAGGAATGGGCTACCCGCTTTAGATTCTTTCGGGAACGAAGTAGAACGGATCACAGGAAGAATGATGGCATTTTCATTGAATCCTTGTTGCTGTTCAGCCTCCATTGCATTAAATGTTTCTTGAATGGTGTAGACGACTTCTTCAATCGCTGCGTCTGATTTTAGTTCATATTTTGCAAGTATTTCAGGCAGGGAAATGTCCATCCCCCTATGAAGCCCTTTATGATCGAGACGTACTCGATCCGCTTTTTTATCAAACTTCCATTCAAAGTTTTGGGAAGAAAGGCGTTTTTTCAGTTCTTCCACTAGTTGTTCTGATTTCAATGTTTTCACCTCTCCTAAAATGTTACTGTTTTACGAATCTATTTGTACAGATCGAGCGATTTCCATCATACGCTTGATTGCTGCAACAAGATCTTCTTTTTGCACAATGGCAGTCACTTGAACGGGACCAGATCCCGTCACAACTTCAACCGAAGAATCTCCATGAGCGCTAATTGCCGCAAATCCAAATACCCCTGCATCCGAAAAGGTTTGTTGCTGGATGAATTCTTTACTCTTATCCGCCATTAACAACTCATAATACGCATGTGAGTCTTGCTTAGCATTCGGATCATACTGCGCTGTATAGGTTTGACTACCTTTTGAAATCACCATTGAGCGCTCTGCTTTCATCACATCCGCTGTCCAGCCAACCGGCATATAGAATTCTACTCCATCAATAGCTTCTGTAGGTTGTTTACGGTTCAACTCAAATGCATCACGTGCTGATTGCATTGCTTCATCTGTTCTTTCTTCAACAGATCGACCACATCCTGATAGGACAAGCACTAATAGTGCCGCTGTTAAGAAGTAGGTGTATTTCCTGATCACGTCTTCGCCTCCGTTTCAGTACAGTATGTTTAGTTTAGCTGTCAGTACTTATCCGCGCAACCATCAGAACCGCAAGTCACTAGAATACACATTAAAAAACAGTCGGTTACAGATTAATCTCTGTTACCGACTGCTTTTATATCGTTGCATCTCAATTGGAACTTAAACGTTTTGCTTAATTGTTTCAAGAGTTGTTTTGTCACATGTTGTCACTAATTTCACAAGAAGTTCTTTCGCAGCCGCATAATCATCCGTATGAATGATTGATGAGGATGTGTGAATGTAACGGGAACAGATACCGATTATAGCACTTGGTACACCATCGTTTGATATATGGACTTTACCTGCATCCGTTCCACCTTGGGAGACGAAATACTGGTAAGGAATGTTATTGGTTTCCGCCGTATCGAGGATGAATTCACGAAGCCCACGGTGAGTAATCATCGTTCTATCCAAAATACGCAGTAGTGTTCCTTTACCTAGCTGACCGAACTCGGTCTTGCTGCCGGACATATCATTTGCAGGACTAGCGTCAAGTCCGAAGAACAAATCAGGGTTGATCATATTTGCAGCAGTTTGAGCACCACGTAGTCCGACCTCTTCCATTACAGTCGCTCCAGAGAAAAGCTGGTTTGGAAGGTCTACGTCTTTTACTTCCTTCAGCAACTCTAGTGCAAGACCGCAACCATATCGGTTATCCCATGCTTTTGCCATAATCTTTTTTTCGTTTGCCATCGGAGTGAATGGGCAAACCGGCAAAGCCTGTTGACCGGGCCGAATTCCGATGCGCTTAGCATCTTCCAAATCATCAGCACCGATGTCAATCAGCATGTTTTTCACGTCCATAGGCTTAGCGCGTTGTTCGTCTGTCAAAAGATGTGGAGGTATGGATCCGATAACGCCTGGAATTACACCTTTATCCGTAATAATTTCCACACGTTGTGCAAGCATGACTTGGTTCCACCAGCCACCTAATGTTTGGAAACGGAGCATTCCATTTTCCGTAATTCCTGAAATCATGAACCCGACTTCATCCATATGTCCAGCTACCATTATTTTAGGGCTATTCTCAGGTCCTTTACGAACACCAAAGATGCCTCCCAAGTTGTCTTGAATCATTTCATCCGAATATTTTTCAAGTTCGCCCCGTAAATATTTTCGTACGGCATGCTCATTTCCGGGTGCACCTGGTAATTCTGTAAGCGTTTTAAACATTGCAAGAGTTTCGTTATTCATAAAAGGATTACCTCCACTTTAAATTATGTACACTACGTATTGTAGAACAATTCAGTCGAAATTACCAATTGTCTAATTCGATACTCGAAAGAATAGAGTGAGTAGTCTCGCTTATTCAAATTGAAAGTGGTATGATACACTTATTAAAACGACTACTAAGGAGTGCTGTCCATATGAAGTTAAAAGAATTTGCTGCCGGAGTTCTTACCGGTGCAGCTGCAGGATTGGTCGTCAAAGAAGCCGTAGATCGTGCAAACTCTGCTGTTCCAGCTGAGCAAGTATTAAAGACTGTAAAAGATGCATTTAAAAAAGAAGGTCCGATTGACGGTTCATGGATTGTGATGAAAACTGAACCGTTTACAAATAACGTGATTTCCATGAACGTCTACAGAGGTGGCGTTTCTCGCATTAAAGATGGTGTGTTGGAACAATATGAATTCGCAGCAGACGCTAAAACAGGTACTGTTGTCGAGCTTGTTAAAAATTAATCACTAAAGTCCTATCCAACAATGAAAAAGGGACTGTCCCACGAGGTCATGTAAAATGACTACTTGGGTCAGTCCCTTTAAATCTGCTTAAAATAAATTAGAGCGTAAACAGTGTTGAATTTCGTTAAAGGCGGACGCTTTCCGAGGGGCTTGATTTCAGCCTCCTCAGACGTTTCGCTTCCTTGCGGGGTCTTCGATCTTCGCTTAGTCGCCGCCTTTCACTACAATCAGCGAAGCATGATTTATATCCATGTCAATGCTCTTTCACCGAATCCTGCATCTGTTACGTCCATTCAACCGTCTATCAACGAGTTCTCTCGAGTGACTCAACGATTTTTTTACCAGTCTCGTCGAAACGAACGATTCGGTAAACGGCGTCGTGGTAGAAGAAGAAACGATGGCCTTCTTGGCGAGCTTCTTTCATGAGCTTTTCTTTAGCAAAGATGGAGTCCATTGGGTAGTCATCAAACGCTAGTACCCATAGCGGGTTGCTGTGTGCATGTGTAGGCATGATGTCAGCCATGTGGATCATCGTCTCTCCGTTTTGCTCGAGACGAATAATGCTATGACCATCACTGTGACCGCCCGTGTGAACCATTGTAACACCTTGCATAGGAGAAAACTCTTTCTCGAAAGGCTTCACCTGGTCTTGGATTGGCTCCCAGTTTTCTTTGAAATAAGTATTTCTTGAGCGGATGTTTGGGTTACGCATTTCATCCCATTCAATCTGAGAAACATAAATTTCAGCATTTGGAAAAACAGAAACAAGTTTGTCTCCTTGCCATTCTGTTAAGCCAGCCGCATGATCGTTATGCAAATGCGTCATGAGCACCATGTCGACGTCTTCAACAGTTAAGTTGAGCTCTGAAAGACTCTCTGCAACTCGCGTTTCCGCACGGATTCCCAAGTTACGTTTTTTCTTTTCATCCAACTTCCCTTTGCCAATGCCAGAATCTATTAGCATATTCTTCCCATTAAATTGAAGTAAGATTGGATCAGTTCGCAATTCAATCAAGTTGTTCTCATCAGGTGCATACTTTTTAGCCCACATTGCTTTCGGTACAACGCCAAACATCGTTCCCCCATCTAGATAGTTGACACCGCCGTCCAGCCAAGTAAGTTTCATATCGTGAAATTTGTATGTATCCATTCAAACATCCCCTTTTGTATGAATTATGCTTTGCTCATGAACCTTGCTTCTAGACGATAGATTGGTTGTCCTTTAGCTGAAAACTTCTCTTCATACTCTGTCATGACGTTATCTTCAGGCATTTGCGCATGCAAGTCCAGTGATACATCCAACAAACGCATTCCGTATTCAGACATCGCGACGAGAGAGTACTCGAATAATCCACGGTTATCGGTTTTGAAATGGATTTCTCCATCTTTCGGCATTACTGATTGATACAAACTTAAAAACTCACCATGAGTTAAACGACGCTTAGCATGTCTCGATTTCGGCCAAGGATCCGAGAAATTCAAATAAACACGTGCAACTTCTCCCTTTTCAAAAATATCGGTAAGCTCTTTACCATTTGCGCGAAGTAAACGTAAATTTGCAGGGATTCCTGAATCGACCACTTTTTCAACTGCAGATACGATGATACTATCAAAATGCTCGATTCCGATGTAGTTAATGTCGGGATTTGCAAGTGCCATGCCAACAACAAACTGACCTTTCCCAGTACCTACTTCTATATGGACCGGGTTGTCATTTCCGAATATTGTGGACCATTTCCCACTTTTCGTTTCTGGTTCTTTTATGACAATTCCCGCATGCTCATCTAAATAATCTTTCGCCCAAGGTTTATGACGTAATCTCATTGTTCAACAACTCTCTTCTGAATTATTCTTATTTATTCCTGTTCGGTTTCTAATTGTTCGTCTTCTGCTTCAAACAATCGACTCGCTGCAGTAGTTTGACAAAGGTCTAGTAGTACTTGCGCAGCCTTAAACTGCTTAGATTTCATTGGAATACTAGACTTCTTCTCTTTTTCTAACCATTTAGGGTAATCTCTTCGATCAATGATTTGTATGTCATGTGCAACTCCTGGAAAGTCAATGTAGCTCTCTCTGGAAAGTAAGATCTTACGAATTGGAAAGTCCACTTCAGCAGACGTAAACAGACTGGACACAATTTTCCCCATCCGATTTAAGCCAATTGTTGGATTCAGTAATTTGGATTCTTTTTCACCCAGCTTTTTGGTCCAAAATCTTTCTCCACTTCCTACTAATACGGAACCTTCCTCTGCTTGTAGAATTGTCATACAAATACATTCAACGGGTGTCATGAGGACAACTTCCAATTCGACAGGTGCTTTTTTCACTTTCAAAACAGGATAATAGAAAAGCAAATAGCTATCTGGCAAACTCTCTAAAAAATCATGAAGCAGCTTGTCCCTCATGAATTTTCCGTCTATTCGAGATCGTTCTGTCAGCGTGGAACTCGCCCATTTTAACTGAAAGTGAAAAAGCTGATCGATATACAACTTGCGTAACTGTTGGAGCGATCGTGGGTCTTGGATAATATTTGGAGTGAACTGTAACTCACCCTCTTCTATTGAAGGTTCTGCGCCAATAGTTTCCATTTGCTCTTCTTTTCGAAAAGGAAGGAAGCGAGATAAAGAGGCAAAACGTTTTTTCCCCACTTCCTCTTGAGAACCAATGTCCTTCTCTACTTTCTTTTCTAACGTTTCCTCACCCGCAGCAATTTGCCAACTGGCTAAATCGACTCCGTTGTCCCATTGCCGTTTCATCCGTTCCCATTGAGATCTTTTCAAGCGGATGAACTGGTTCGTATAACGAGACAAGTCATGTTCATAACGCGAGACGTAATCGAGCATTTTGACAAGCTGGGCCATCTTTCGACTCACCTGCGCTTTCTAATTCAGTTAATTTCCATTTTTAGTTCGTGGATTGTTTCCTCAAACACTTGCTGTAATCGTTCCGTCACTCTACCTGGTGCACCATCTCCGACAGAATTCCCGTCAATGGAAACAATCGGTGTGATTTCTGATGTTGTAGAAGTTAGGAAAAGTTCATCCATTTCTTTGAATTGCTCCAGTGTGAATGGCTCTTCCATGACTCCGATACTATGCTTCGCACACAATTTCAGCACGACTCTACGTGTAATCCCATTTAAGATCAAATTAGTTGCAGGGTGTGTATAAAGGATCCCATCTTTCACACCAAACATATTTGAAGATGAACCTTCCGTAACGATTCCATCCCGAACAAATACTGCTTCTGCGCATCCAGATTCGTATGCTTCTTGCTTCGCCAATACATTTCCTAATAAATTCAAGCTCTTAATGTCACAGCGTAACCAACGGATATCATCTGTTGTTTTAACGGCAACCCCTTCTTTCATCTTAGAAAGCGGGCGTGGATTTTGAATGGCATACGCCGTAATCATGGGCTCGACATCTTCACCAGGGAAGTTATGCATCCGTGGAGCAGCACCACGAGTCGCTTGAATATAGACGTGTCCTTCTACTATACCATTATCAGTAGCTAATTTTTTTGCAATTTCCGTAAACTCCTCAATTGTATAAGGAAGGTCTAGGCGGATTTTTCTTGCACTTTGCAAAAACCGAGTAAAGTGTTCTTGTGCGGTATAAAGCTTTCCATCATATACTTTAACGACTTCATACACACCATCACCGAAATAGTAACCCCGATCATCAATTGATACCTTCATCGTTTCTTTATCTGCGTATACCCCATTATTAAAGTAAATTGTCATCATTGTGCTCCTCTCAGTTCCCGTTGAATTGTGACTGTTTACATACAGTCTATGTGAGTTCAGTTAATTTGGCGAGCGTTTGTTTGCTGTCAAAACAGTTCTCTCCATTTTCCCACGTTCTTAAAAGAAAATAAAGAACTTTCCACTTGCTGTTGGAATGATAAAATCATAAGCGATTATAGCTTACTTTTTCGAAAATATACGTTATACTGATATTGTCAGAACAAACAGTCTGACTAAAATTTGCTGGAGAGGATGTGCGGGGCAAAGGCGATTTCGAAGAGCTAACGTAACATTTCCACGTCTCAAACCAAGTCGATTGGAAATTGATGATGAAGGAGTGGTTCACAGTTGAATCCTGCTACAGACCGAATGCTGACCCGTATTAAAGATGTCTATTTGTACATCTATGGTAATGGTACTGTCACCACAGAGAATGTAGTCCAAGAATTTAGCATCACGGCGCGTACCGCACAACGGGATTTAAATGTCCTGGAGTATAATGACCTCATTACGAGTCCGGTTCGTGGCCAATGGACAACGACAGCAAGAAAAGTGAAATTGCCTTCTTAACGCTTATCTAAGGCCGCCCAGCCTCAAAAAAAGGGCTGAATTGCCTCAAGCAATTCAGCCCTTTTTTCGTGGATCTACTTCGTTCAATTCTTGTTGTGTCAGCTCACGATAATGTCCTAACGGAAGTGACTCATCCAGCAACAAATTTCCCATCGACAACCTCTTCAGATAGACCACTTTTTTATCGACCGCTTCAAACATCCGCTTTACTTGATGAAACTTCCCTTCCGTAATCGTCAGTTCAATTTCGGAGACGGAATCAGAAAGGATTATGTTCAAAATTCCTGGTTTCGTATGGAAACCATCTTCAAGCGTGACGCCTTTTGAAAAAGCAAGCGTATCCTCTTCCGTTACTCTTCCATCAATCTTCGCATAGTACGTTTTCGGAATGTCCTTTTTAGGTGACAACAGCTCGTGTGTAAGCTTACCATCATTTGTGATGAGCAGTAGTCCTTCTGTATCTTTATCAAGACGCCCAACAGGAAATGGCTCAAATCGTTGTTCGTTCTCAGAAAGTAAGTCTATTACAGTTTGGTCCCATTTGTCCTCAGTTGCAGAAATAACTCCAGGTGGTTTGTTCATCATGATATAGACAAATTCCTGATGAATAACCGGTTCCCCTAACACATCCACCGAATCCTTTTCAGGATCTACATGGGCGCCAGGATCTTTCTCAGTCACCCCATTCACACTTACTGTCCCTTTTCGAACAAGTTGTTTCACATCTTTCCGTGTACCAAATCCATTATTTCCAAGCAATTTATCGAGTCTCATTCATGATCTCCCCAAGCCGAATTTCTTTGTAATTCTTGTAATTCGATCGCCAAGTAACTTTTGTGCAAGTCCACTTCTGAAAGATAAGAATCCGTAAACGACCACACCGACTCCACTACAAATCATCAGGTAGAGCAATGCTTGAAGTTTCCCTGTTGGTACATGGATTGCATATAGACCGAATCGCGTCAGTAATACAGCAGCCAGCATAATTACATTGAAGAACAGAATCAAGATCGTACGACGAACGACCAATTTTGATTGGTAATTCAATTCTTTCTTGATAACAAAAATATTCACACCGACAGCGATTGCATATCCGATAATAGTTGCAGCAATGGCACCATTCACTTCAAACATTTTGATAAGCGGTACATTCAAAATGAGTTTGAAAAGTAATCCAAGAAGTGATGTAAAGACAATCCACTTATGCTTATCGATTCCCTGCAAAATGGCAGCGGTTACTGTATACAAACCGAATAGGATTGCTGCAGGAGCATAACTTCTTAGCACATCAGCCCCGATCGCGTTTTGTTGATATAAGATTTGATACGTTTCACTGGATAACGCCATAATGCCTACTACCATAGGAATCGTTAAGAACAACATAATCTGATAGGTTTGATCGAGCGACCGGGTTATTCCTTTTTGGTCACCCTTTGCATAATAAGTCGTCATCACTGGAATCAGCGCCATGGAAAATCCAGTTGCCACCATTACAGGAATCATAACGATTTTGTGAGTCAAGAAATTGAGCATCGTTAAATACATATCCGTCACTTTAGCTAACCCGATAGAAGACATCGTGCCATTAAACGTAATCATATCTACAAACTGGTACAGAGGGTTGATAACACCTACTAATACAAATGGCAAAATATACGTAATGACTTCTTTGTAGATGGTTGAAACAGGAATTTCTCCAGCTGGAGGACTATTCTGAAGTAACCCATTCAATTCGGGTTTATACTTCTTCCAGTAAAGCATTAAAGTAGCCAAACTTGCGAGCGCGCCAATAAATGCAGCGAACACGGCAAATTTAACAGCTGTCTTAGGTGAACCACCAAGCACGTCAACTACGAGATATGCCCCAATTAAGACTACGGCTATTCGGACAATCTGCTCAACCAGTTGAGAGACCGACGTTGGTTCGAACTTCTGGTATCCCTGTAAAAACCCTCGAATCACACTCATTATCGGAACAGCCAATAACGCATAGCTGACCCAACGTATGACAGATGCAATATCTTGGACTGTGAACTGTTGCTCGTCATCTTTAATGACCATATGAGCAATCGGTTCCGCCATAAAGTAAAGTGCTAAAAAGGCTAGAACACCCGTCACCGCCATAACGCCAATACTCGACTTCATTAACTTCCTACCTGTAGCGTAGTCCCCTAACGCATTGTACTTGGAGACAAATTTAGAAACCGCAAGTGGAGCACCGGAGATTGCAATAGAGAGTGCAATATTATAGGGAATATATGCGTATTGATAAAGACCCACATTTTTCTCTCCGACGATGCTGTAAAAAGGAATTACATACAACAGCCCGAGTGCTTTCGATAAAAATAGGCCGATCGTTAAAATCGCAGTGCCTTTAACAAGATTAGATGCCATTAATTTATTCCTTCCCATCTTTCAATTACACCTAAGCGCTATTAAGTACAGACTTTTCAAAATCCGTCACATTCGCTCTAGGCTTTTTCTAAGTTCAGTCAAACTACTTTACAGTTTACTCCGCAGGAACATATTTCACAATGTTTTATCGCCATTAGTGTTGTATACTGTAGAAAAACTGAAAGTGTGATTTATATGGTAGACGTAATTATTATTGGCGGGGGTCCTTCAGGATTGATGGCTTCAATAGCTGCTGCAGAATCCGGGAACCGCGTGCTCTTGCTCGATAAAGGAAAAAAACTTGGCAATAAGCTAGCCATTTCAGGTGGCGGTCGTTGCAACGTAACAAACCGTCTAACTGTTGAAGAAATTGTAAAACATATCCCCGGCAACGGACGATTTTTATATGGACCGTTTTCGGTATTTAATAACGAAGACATTATTTCATTTTTCGAAGGTCTTGGTGTGGCGTTAAAAGAAGAAGATCACGGTCGCATGTTCCCAGTTTCCAACAAGGCAAAAGACGTGGTCAATGCGTTGCTTAGCGAAATGGCAAGATTGGGCGTTGAAATCAGGACGGAAACGAAAGTGAAAAAGTTGCTCATGAATGAAGACGAAATACTTGGAGTCCGTTTATTGGATGGTGAAGAAATCCTTGCGAAATCCGTCGTCGTCGCAGTTGGCGGAAAGGCCGTCCCTCATACAGGCAGCACTGGAGACGGCTATCCATGGGCTGAACAAGCTGGACATACCGTGACCACGTTATACCCAACTGAAGTTCCCTTATTATCCAATGAAAAATTCATTGTGGCAAAAGAACTTCAGGGTCTCGCGCTTCGCGACGCAGCAGTATCTGTCTTGAACGCGAAAGGCAAAACGCTTGTAACACATCAGATGGACATGCTGTTCACCCATTTCGGACTCAGTGGTCCAGCTATTTTACGTTGCAGTCAATACGTCGTGAAAGAGCGTATGAAAAACGGAGATCAGCCAGTTGTCATTAAAATCGATGTCTTGCCTGACGACAATGAAGAACAAGTTTTCCAGCAGCTAACAGCGACGTTGAAAGAAGATCCTAAAAAAGCATTGAAGAATGCATTGAAAGGAATCGCACCTGAGCGTTGGTTATTGTTCTTGTTCGAACAAGCCGACATGGATGCGAACGAACCTGCGAATACGTTCTCTTCCGAAAAGATTCGAAAACTCGCTAACCTGCTGAAGACTTTCCAGATGAAGGTGAACGGCACACAACCGATTGAAAAAGCTTTTGTTACAGGCGGCGGTGTGTCGGTGAAAGAAATCGAGCCTAAAACGATGGCTTCGCGTAAAAAAGATGGCTTGTATTTCTGCGGTGAGATTCTTGATATACATGGCTATACAGGTGGTTATAATATCACTTCTGCGCTTGTTACTGGACGGCTCGCTGGCATGAATGCGAGCTTGCGTGCTACTGAAAAAGTGAACGGCTAATTAGAAAGAGACTATCCAAAACGTCATATTCATGACTGCTTTGGATAGTCCTTTTTTCATTTACAGCGGTTTCTTTAAACAAGCGAAGCGCTACCAATTAATCCCTTCAAGCACTTGAATTGTGTCTGGATGCCGATTAATTCCTCCTTCTTGCCGATTCTTCTAACGAAAGTGCTGATTCATCCTTGGATAGTGCCGATTTTCCTCGCTATAATGCCGATAACACTCCACATATTTCCGATTCCCTTTCGCCAACATCACCCACCCATCTTTAAACAAGCGAAGCGCTACCAATTAATCCCTTCAAGCTCTTGAATTGTGTCTCGTTGCCGATTAATCCATCCTTCTTGCCGATTCTTTACGCCGAAGTTCCGATTCATGCTTAGATGTTACCGATTCTCCACGCCATAATGCTGATAACACTCCACATCTTTCCGATTCCCATTCGCCACATCACGCACCCATTTTTAAACAAGCGAAGCGCTACCAATTATCCCTTTATGCTTTTGAATTGTATATCGATGCCGATTAATTCATCCTTCTTGCTGATTCTTCTCACGAAAGTTCCGATTCAAGATTAGATGTTACCGATTCCCCACGCCATGATGCCGATAACACTCCACATCTTTCCGATTCCCTTTCGCCACATCACTCACCCTTCTTTAACAAGCATAGCGCTACCAATTAATCCCTTTAAGCACTTGAATTGTGTCTCGTTGCCGATTAATTCATCCTTCTTGCCGATTCTTTACACCGAAGTTCCGATTCATGCTTGGATGTTACCGATTCCCCACGCCATGATGCCGATAACACTCCACATCTTTCCGATTCCCCACAAACTCACCCCAAAAATCCCCACAAAAAAAACACGGAAGAGAGATCAGCCCCTCTTCCGTGCCACATTTATTATCCAACCGCTACAATATTAACCAAGCGTCCTGGAATCGCGATGACTTTCTTCAACTCTTTGCCATCAATCCATTTTTGAACTTCTTCATTGGAAAGTGCTGCTTTTTCCAACTCTTCTTTTGTAATGTCTTTATCGACTTCTAACTTCGCACGAACTTTACCGTTAATTTGAACAGCGATTTCCACTGTATCATCCACTAACTTTTCCGCGTCATATGTTGGCCAAGGAACATAAGTGATCGACCCTTCATGACCCAACTTCTCCCAAAGCTCTTCAGCCAAGTGAGGAGTAATCGGTGACATAAGCAATACGAATCCTTTAGCATATTCAGTCGGCACGCGGTCTGCTTTATAGCATTCATTGATGAATACCATTAGCTGGGAAATTGCAGTGTTATTGTGCATGCTCTCGAAGTCTTCTGTAACCTTTTTAACCGTCTGGTTGTACACTTTGTCGAGTGTTCCATCGGATTCTCCACCAATTTTGCTTCCAAGAGTTCCGTCTTCATTGACGAACAAGCGCCAAATGCGATCGAGGAACTTCCTTGAACCATCTAATCCATTGGTAGACCATTCTTTAGAAGCTTCCAACGGCCCCATGAACATTTCATAAATACGCAATGTATCTGCGCCATGAGAGTGAACGATATCATCCGGATTAATAACGTTGCCTAGTGATTTCGACATTTTCACGTTACCTTCACCTAGAATCATTCCTTGGTTGAACAACTTCTGGAATGGCTCTTTCGTTTTAACTACACCGATATCGTACAACACTTTGTGCCAGAAACGTGCATAGAGCAAGTGAAGAACTGCGTGTTCTGCTCCACCTACATAGATATCTACCGGCAACCAACGTTCAGCTAATTCAGGATCAATCAGCATGTCATCATTTTTCGGATCGATATAGCGCAAGTAATACCAGCAGCTGCCTGCCCATTGTGGCATTGTATTCGTTTCGCGACGGCCTTTCATGCCCGTCTTCGGATCGACTACGTTGACCCACTCCGTAATATTGGCAAGTGGAGATTCACCAGTTCCACTTGGTCGGATATCGCCCGTTACAGGAAGTTCAAGTGGCAATTCTGACTCGTCAACAGCAGTCATTGTGCCATCTTCCCAGTGGATAATTGGAATTGGCTCGCCCCAATAACGTTGGCGAGAGAACAACCAATCGCGCAAACGATACGTGATTTTCTTCTCGCCTTTTCTTTCTTCAACAAGCCATGCAATCGCCTTTTCAATTGCTTCATCTTTCCCTAGGCCATCTAGGAAACCTGAGTTCACATGAGTGCCTTCGCCTGTATAAGCTTCACTCTCGATATCTCCGCCAGCAACCACTTCTGTAATCGTCAAGCCGAATTCTTTCGCAAACTCGTAATCGCGCTCATCGTGAGCTGGAACCGCCATAATTGCGCCTGTTCCGTAAGAAACAAGAACATAATCTGCGATCCAGATCGGCATCTTCTCGCCACTAGCTGGGTTCACCGCATACGCACCTGTGAATACACCTGTTTTCTCTTTCGCAAGATCTGTGCGCTCGAGATCACTTTTCAACTTCACTTTATCCAAATACGCAGCAACCGCGTCTTTTTGCTCGGGAGTCGTGATTTTATCTACCAATTTGTGCTCAGGTGCAAGTACGGCATATGTTGCACCGAAAATTGTATCTGGACGTGTTGTAAAGACATCAAATGACTGCTCGCTACCATCAACAGCAAACGTCAATTGTGCACCTTCAGAACGGCCGATCCAGTTGCGCTGCATATCTTTCAAGCTTTCTGGCCAATCAAGATCATCCAAATCTTCAAGCAAGCGATCCGCATATTCCGTAATACGAAGCACCCATTGGCGCATCGGACGACGTTCTACAGGATGTCCGCCACGTTCTGATTTACCATCGATAACTTCTTCGTTCGCTAGTACTGTACCAAGTGCAGGACACCAGTTCACTGCCACTTCGTCCATATACGCAAGTCCGCGCTTATACAGTTGGATAAAGATCCACTGTGTCCACTTGTAATACTTTGGATCTGTCGTATTCACTTCACGATCCCAGTCATATGAGAATCCAAGCTCATCCATTTGACGCTTGAATGTCGCAATGTTTTTCGCTGTGAATTCAGCAGGATCGTTTCCTGTATCAAGTGCGTATTGCTCAGCTGGAAGACCGAACGCATCCCACCCCATTGGATGCAATACATTGTAACCTTGCTTGCGCTTAAACTGACTCAAAATATCTGTAGCAATATAACCAAGTGGGTGACCGACGTGAAGTCCAGCACCCGACGGATACGGGAACATATCCAATGCGTAAAATTTCGGTTTTGACGGATCATCCGTCATTTTATAAGTTTGGTTTTCTTTCCAATAGTCACGCCATTTTTGTTCGATCTGAAGATGCTTGTAGCTCATAATTCAGTTCCTCCTATTCAAAATAAAAAAACTCCCGTCCCCACTAAACAAGGGACGAGAGTGAAGACAGGTTCCCGCGGTACCACCCAAATTGACGGTATACACCGCCCAACTTGACTCCTTAACGCGGAAAAAACGGCACGATCATTCACGTGCAGACTCAGGAAGTTGAGTTCACCAGGACACCCTACTGACTCGCAGCCATCGTCAGCTCTCTGAAAAGGTCATTCCTGCCTACTACTCTCCGTCAACGTCAAACTCTATTGAAATTCATTTTACTGGAATGAATGGGTAATGACAAGCTTTTCATGAGGAGACCTCATGCTTTAACATCAATCTTCAAGTCCGCTCCTGTGGAATCTACGACCTCTTGGACAGTATAGCCTTCAAACACCTCTTTTAAAACCAGTCCGTCAGGTGTCACTTCAATTAGCCCACGCTCTGTAATTATCTTATTCACAACTTGTTTACCGGTCAACGGCAAATCACACTGTTTTTTTATTTTCGGCTCGCCTTTTTTAGACACGTGGTCCATAATCACGATGATTTTCTTTGCACCGTGAACAAGGTCCATTGCCCCGCCCATCCCTTTAATCACCTTACCGGGGATCATCCAGTTCGCAAGGTCCCCTTTTTCAGAAACTTCCATGCCACCGAGAATGGCAACATCGATATGTCCACCACGAATCATCGCAAACGATTCCGCACTGTTAAAGTAAGCCGCGCCTATACTCGCAGTCACCGTCTCTTTACCCGCATTAATAAGATCCGGATCCACTTCGTCTTCTGTTGGAAATGGTCCAATCCCTAGCAACCCATTCTCCGACTGCAACACGACCGTCTTGTCTGGGGATATGTAATTAGCAACGAGAGTCGGCATGCCGATTCCGAGATTGACATAGTCTCCATTTGCTATTTCCTTTTCTGCTCGTCGTGCAATTAGTTCTCTGGAATTCGCTGTTGTCATTATCTTTCGTCCCCTTCCCTTATCGTGTCGTCAATCGTTCAATACGTTTTTCCTGCTCCGCTTGCAAAAGTCCTTGAACGTAAATGCTCGGTGTGTGGATGAACCCTGGGTCAAGCTGCCCAACCTCTACAATCTCTTCAGCTTCCGCAATCGTTACATTCCCTGCAGCTGCCATCATTGGATTGAAGTTCATCGCCGTTTTGTTATAAACCAAGTTCCCGAATGTATCCGCTTTCAGCGCGCGTACAAGTGAAAAGTCCGCAGTTAATGATTCTTCTAGTACGTATTCTTTACCGTTAAATATCCGAATCTCTTTGCCTTCAGCAATTTCAGTACCTACGCCAGCGGGAGTGAAGAATGCGGGAATACCTGCTCCACCTGCTCTGATTTTTTCAGCGAGTGTTCCTTGAGGAGTCAATTCCACTTCTAGTTCGCCAGACAGCGCTTGGCGTTCAAATTCTTTGTTCTCACCTACATACGAAGCAATCATTTTCTTAATCTGCTTCTCTTTTAATAGAAGACCGAGTCCCCATTCATCGATGCCGCAGTTGTTAGAAATAATCGTTAAGTCTTTGACGCCTTTTTCAACAAGCGCTAAAATGAGCTGCTCCGGAATCCCAACAAGACCGAATCCGCCAACCATTAGTGTCATTCCATCTTGAATGGGTTCGACAGCTTCTTGTGCCGATTTATAAATCGTTTTCATCTGACAGACCTCCTGTACACATACAATTTTGCTACGAATCTCTCTCTTTATTTAATCAGACCATTTCGTATTTTGCAATTAAACTAACTAGAAAAACCGAAAAGCATCATCGGCTTTTCGGTACATAACCACTGCGTTTCAGTGGGACGTCATATAGAAGTGTCGGGATGACTGCTAAACTCATCAGTCCTGTCAAAATCCAAAGCGCAATTTGCACACCATATAAGTCCGCAAGAATACCACCAGCAATTGGCCCAATCATTTTACCAACAGTTGCTGCCGAATTGACAATCCCTTGATAGAATCCTTCCTTTCCTCTCGGCGCAAGCTGATCTGCAAGCGTCGGGAATGCCGGCCATGCAATCATTTCACCAAACGTCAAAATAATCATCGCAATGATAAATACGTTAAAAGTGTTAGCGAAGCTGACTACGAAAAACGATACTAACAAAATAGAGAGTCCTAACAAGATTTGCGTCTTTACTTTGTTTTCGAGACGCGTGATGATTGGTTTAATGAACGGTTGTCCTACTACAATCAGCAATCCATTAATTGTCCATATGAAGCTATACTGCGTCAAAGTGACCCCGACAGATGTAGCATGAGTCGAAATTGTGGTTGCCCACTGAGAGTACACGAGCCATGTCAGCAAATAACCGATCATAACAATCAATAACGCAATGAACGGAGCCTTTTTCTTAATACCTGTATTTTCTTTTAAAATCGACGTATGAACTTCTGGATCTATACTCATCTGCTTATAGAAGAAAAACGCAATAAAGAAGAAAAGTACATAAAAAGCTAAGTTTGCAGTGAAGATAAAGTCGATATTGACTGAAGCGACAAATCCAGCAAGTGCAGGTCCAATTGCAACCCCGACGTTTTGCGCCAAGTAAATCGAGTTAAATGACCGTCTCCCGCCTTCCGGCCACACAGTTCCGACCATCGCATAAAAACTCGGGAAAATAATCCCACCACTGAATCCTAAAACGGTTAACAAAACGACATATGGTCCCCACGAATGGTCAATTACCAATCCGATTAATGCAGCAATTGAAATGAGAATCCCCGCCATGATCGACTTATAACCGCCAATTTTGTCAAAGAAAAAACCGCCAAGTAAATTACCAACGACTCCTGCTCCCGCATTCGCCATCAATACTAAACCCGCAACGGACAAAGTCTTTCCTAAATAATCGTGCATATAGATTGTATTTAACGGCCACAAAAATGAGTTACCGATTACATTTACAAACATCCCAATGATTAAAAGCCATACTTTCCTAGGCAAAGAATATTCGCCTCCTATCTTACAAGCTCAGTATGATTTTATGCCTATCTTTGCTAAATGACAAGATGAAAAATGATGTTCAATTATTCAGATGACGATTGTCCGTAAAAAGATGGTACACTATCACTTTAAGGAGTGGTTTCAATGGAAGAAAACAACTATCCGTTTCCGTCTGACGGGACACGCTATCATACATGGTCACGTCACCTAAAAGATCGATTCGGTTTCAAAGTATTTAAAGTCGCACTCGATGCAGGATTCGATTGTCCGAACCGTGATGGCACCGTAGCGTTCGGCGGTTGCACGTTTTGCAGCGCTGCTGGATCTGGTGATTTCGCAGGAGATCGCGTGGATCCGATTGATGTTCAATTTGCCGAAATCCGTGATCGTATGCATAAGAAATGGAAGAGCGGTAAGTATATGGCCTATTTCCAAGCCTACACGAATACACATGCACCTCTTGAAAAGTTAAAAGAGAAATTTGAAGCTGCCCTCGCACAAGAAGGCGTAGTTGCTTTGTCCATCGCAACACGTCCAGATTGTTTACCTGACGATGTTGTTGAATATCTGGCAGAGCTAAATGAGCGTACGTATTTATGGGTCGAGCTTGGATTGCAAACGGTCCATGAGAAAACAGCAAAACTTGTCAATCGTGCCCATGACTTCGAACTTTATAAAGAAGGCGTCCAAAAGTTGCGCAACCATAACATCAACGTATGCACACACATTATTAACGGACTGCCTGGTGAAGATTTGGATATGATGAAAGAAACTGCGAGTGAAGTGGCTAAACTGGATGTACAAGGCATTAAGATACACTTGCTTCATTTATTAAAAGGCACACCGATGGTCAAGCAGTATGAAAAAGGGATGCTCGAGTTCCTGGACCAAGAGACATATGTTAATTTGGTAGTGGATCAGCTCGAAATGTTGCCACCTGAAATGATTGTTCATCGCATCACGGGTGACGGTCCGATCGACTTACTTATTGGTCCAATGTGGAGTGTCACGAAATGGGATGTATTGAACGACATCACACGTGAACTGGAACGTCGGAACAGCTGGCAAGGTAAGCATTATCAGAAAGTGGTCGCTCCCCTGTGAAGGGCGGCGGCTTCCGATTGCGGCGCATTTTGCCACACTCCAAAGAGCTGCTGAAAGAAGTGATTTCAGAAGGAGACATTGTGGTCGATGCCACAATGGGTAATGGCAATGATACGGTTTTTCTAGCACAAGCCGTAGGTCCAACTGGAAAAGTATACGCATTCGATATTCAACAACAAGCACTCGAGGCTACAAAAGAACGTCTTGGCAATCTCTACACCCGGACCGAATTAATCCTAGACAGTCATTCAACTATTCATAAATACGTTCCTCAAGGAATAACGGCTGCTGTCTTCAACTTAGGGTTTTTACCTAACCAAAGAGACCACGCCGTTATTACTCATCCCGAAACTACTGTACAAGCGCTTAAAGAAACACTTACGTTGCTAAAGCCTGGGGGGATGATAACGATCGCGGTGTATGATGGTCATCCGGGCGGACCTGAAGAACGAGATGCTGTGGTAGGATTCGTTCAACAGCTAGATGCAAAAAGGTATCAGGTCGTTCGGCATGAAGTCGTCAACCAACAAAATCATCCTCCGTTTTTACTAATCATTGAGAAAACGAGCCGCAATGTGTAAATAAAAATATACGAAAAAGACCATTCAACAATGAATGGTCTTTTTCGTATATAAGAATCTCATTTTTTATCTGTAAAGAACAAATCGGGTATCGAATACCATCTTCCCCATAAACATTCGAGGAACGAATTTTCCCAATAAAATAGTTTTACAATTCGATGCAAAATTTGTGCTGATCTATCTGTTTGCTTAATAACTTTTCTAAAAGGTATTTTCTATGCTTTTTAGCTTAGGTAAATTAAAGGTCAGAATAGTCGCTGGCAATATGATGACAGCTAAATATCCTAAAACCGTATACTCAAAGTTTATTAAGTTAAACGAATATATACTTACTGGAAACATTACAGCGCTTGTAATTAGGAAAGGAAATATCATCATAAAACGCAACCCTTGACCTTCTTTATATTTAAAAAGTCCTGTCCATTTTTCTTCATTCATATTTAAAGTCTTTTTCATGACTTTAAACAACAAAAGTAAGAATCCAACGTATAGCGCTGAACAAATCATACTCAACAAAATGTAAGATACAACAAACAAGATAATTCCCATAAGCGATCACCTCTGTTTTCTAACAATGGCTATTATGTATAATACTGACGCCAGGTCTAATTAAAGAATAGTCTCCTAATTATAAGTCAGGACTTTCATCTTTTATTTCTCGTAATACCCAAACCGATAAAATCCCTACTATACTTATGCACAAAGTTAAAAATAACTTGAAAACAGCATGCTCACATATAATCTTTTTTTCATTCAGACGATTTATCTGTTTGTTTTTGCTTTTTTTCCAAATACGCCGTACGAATTTTTTCAAGTTGCTGCTTTTTATCAAATTTGGCAGGCTTGAGTTTTTCATGATACTTTGACACAGCTTGCATGCCTTTGTAATCCAATTGATATTTCCCCATGCTATTCGCCTCCTTTTCTTATCTTTAAAAGAGAATCTATTTGGCATGATTGTGATATTGAAGCAATGTGCCTAATTATGAAACACCTTTATAATAAATATATTCATTCTTACCGGTTTTTTTCAAAATGTGTATTTTTAGTCTAACTATGATAAATTAAGAATACACCAAAAAATACCAGATTCGCTAACACCTAGCTCAGACAGCTGTCATCCGCATGAAATGCGGTTGGCCAGTAAAAGACATCAGGTGTTACAAGAAGTAACCACTCCGCTTCCTAGCAATAGCGGAGTGGTTACTTTTTTCTGTTGATAAAACGAGCAATCCTCGCAGCGACGGCTGTTGCTACGAGGAAAAATCCAACTTAGTATAACATGATTATTGCATTGTATGTCACCATGAAATCACAATTTCACAGTAAGTGGGTCATGAAGTCGTTGCCGCAGGACGGCGGCGTTCTTAGTCTGCCTTACTTCTCAAGAGAGTTCCAAACTGCCAATCCGCTCACGTAACTGCTTATTTAATTATACCACCTTTGTAGATTGATAACAGCTAATACAAAAATATTGACTTCAATTCTGAATAACCAAATCTATCAAAATTGCCTCCGTTAGTTAAAATCATTATAAATGTATTACAAATTCGATACCTGTTGGCTCCTCCCTAAAGTGGTCACTATATTCTCTAACAACTAAATCCAGTCCTGAAAAATCGTCAGGTAGCGGTGGTGAAACAATGTAGTTGTACTTGAAATACCCTGTAGAACCCCCACCACCATCCTGCCGACAATCGTACTCATCTCCTATAAACAACCCAAAATCACAGTGTTCATGTAGGTGTGGCGAATCATTTGTACCATCCCAATCGACATTAAGATTTATAACGCTAGCATTTTCGTACTGTCGTATAAACGTGATCGAATATAAACGTTCATCTATTTCAACTGATTTTAAAACAGGTAAATGCTTTCTAAATCCAGTCGGTTCAACACGTGGTTTAAAAAAATCTTCCATTCTCAGTGTCTGGAAGAATGAACTTAAATAATCTTCATAAAGATCGTACTTTATAGCCCAGTTAGAGATAGCATCATCAGATGGAAAACCTGGATTGTTGTTTGACAAATCCTTACGTTTTTTTAATAAAGCACAAATCTGTTCATCAATAGGTAAAAGATGTTCTTCATAATGGTTAGTTGAACGTTCAAATGGCATTCGCTTCATTTTATGTCCTCCTCATTTTTTATTACTTATTTGAAATTTTAACTATTGCAATATCATGACTCGATTACGATATAGACAAGATAACTATTTATCGCAATTACCACTGATTTCCGATTGCTGATTTCTCTAATCTTAAGTTATATTTTTTGAAAACCCTGTACTTTTACCTACATAGCCATTACTTTTATAAAAAGTATGTGCCGCTTGACGCTCTTCTCGATTACCACTGTTTAAAGTTATAGCTACTGCACCTTGTTGAATTGCCCATTCTTCACAAGCTTTTAAAAGCTTTGTGCCAATCCCTTGCTTACGTTGTTTGGAACTTACAACAAACGCAGTAATACGGACATATAAACCAGTAAATTCAAAAGCAAGTGCTTTACACACTCCTGCAAAACCTATAATATGATTGTTTTTAACAACCACAAATGCTTCATAATCTACATGTTTTTGTGTTAAATCCAATCGCTTCGTTAATTCTTCAAGTGTTGTTGGATATCCTAATTCACTCATCAGCTCAACTAAATCTGTGAAATCTGTTAGTTGTATTGTTCTAATTTCAGTTGTCATTTTCTTCACCTTTTCTACAAAAAATGGTCCTATTCTTGAAAAGACGCAAATCTTTGTTCAAGAATAGCACCCTTTTGTTGTGTGCCGTTATCGAAGCAATGCTATCCGTTTGTTAAAGATATAAAATTTAAAGTTTTTTACACCATTTATCTTAGCTCACAATTGTAGAAATACTCCTAATTCTTCTCCACTCGATAATAACCTCTGCAGAATACTGAGTTCTTCGGTTTGATGGCAATTAATAATGAATTGATGATGTCAGAGGAAGAAATTATTAAGTTTATCCAACTTATTAACAATAAAATTGATTTTATATTTCCTGATTCAAAGAATGAGGCAATGGCAGGCATTACGGATAATACAATGAAGGGCAGGCTCATAAAAAGCCAAAATCTCATTTTAGATAAGACTGCATTTGTATGTATCCAAAAAAATGTACCGCTAAATGTTAAACTAATATCTCCCTTATTATTTATCACAAAAATGTGAAGGGATTCGTGAATGATGAATACAAAGATACCTATTAAGATGAGCGAAAACGTATCGATACGAATAACCCATGCATCAAAAAAAAGAGATGTTAGAAAAATAATAATCTGGAGTAAATAAACAAACTTCATATAGTGCTTTCGAAACCAATTACTCTTTATGAAAGGAATCCATTGTGCTATATCCATACTTATTTGAGGTAAGTGACGAAACCATATTATCATAAGTACCCACTCTCTCTTTTTGTTTGTTCCAACTCAACTTCCTTAATATTATTAACCATCTTTACTTCTGAAATATTACCTGAAAGGAAGAATAACAATCCGATAGAAGGAATCCCTACTCCCAGAAAAACAGATCGCGATGCCAGATTCGCCTCCAAGTATGAGAATTTTCTTCAACAAATAAATATCAATATTAAAACCCTTGAGACAATGAATACTACAAAAAAGACAAGGATTTAGTATGTTTTCCCTTGTTATTGTTGTGATTTATGCTTCTTTTCGTAATCCTTCCAACCAATAAAAATCCCTAAAAACATCCCTATAATTCCTATGCGCAAAATTGTTATGATTTAATCAAAAACTGGCTTATAAGTAGTTTCATAAACACCCTCACTTATCTCTTGAACATCTTTATAATTAACAAATAAGATTGAAACAGTAAGCCCAAACAATAACCCATACAGACTTGATTTCTTTAATCCTCTTTCCATAATTATTACCCCACCTATGCTTCAAGATGGCCAGCTTGCGATATAGACACAGTCGCTTGTAAAGCAATCGCCCCCATTTACGGTATGTTACTTGCCTTTTTCCATTGCTATAAACAGAAAGATTAATCCAATTAGACCAAATAAAATTGCAGGCTAAGTTCATACGTTCTCAAAGACGATTCAAAATACTCACTCCCACTAATTGAACCGATGGATAATACTAGGACCAATCCATATTCGAGAATGCCGCAGTTTGCAGCATTAACTTTATACGCACAACTCCAGTCAAAAGCAGTATTTTATGTTAGCATTTAATATTTCCTTGGCTATTTCAATTTTTTTAGAAGCTTCACATATTCACCATACTTGTCTTCCCCAATAAATAGTACGTCAGTAAATCCCCTCTTTTCATATAGATGTCGTGCATTTATATTATCCGTATCAACACCAAGCGACATTTCCAAATAACCAAGTTGCTGGGCATAGTCAATTAAATAATCAAGAATAATCCCGCCTATTCCCCGATTACGATATTCTTCTTTAACTATCATACGAGATAGGTAAATCCGTTTATTTGGAATCGTATAATCTGGATCTGTGTTTTTAAAAACCAAGGATCCTTCACCTATAAAATCATTATTCTCTGAATAAATAAAGGTGACTCTGTTTCCATTTACTAGTTCATCATAGAATATCTTTGCCATTTTTGGTTTTTCGTCCATATCCCAAATATTACTGCATTTGTTATAGTCTTCGAGATTCAACTTTTTTATTTTATTCGAAGTCATAGCCCATTCCTCCCTTAGTTAAACTGTTTGGTACTAAAACACTTCTCCAGATAGATTTTCCCTCGTTTGTTTCAATTACTTTCACCACAAAATCTTTGCCCTTTCACATATCAAAAGCAATTGCTGGTTATTGAATTGGCCACTTTAGTTAATGGGATTATTCTTTTTTGTTCCTTTGAAAAAGGGCTATCATTGCTACAGTTAAAAATAGTACTCCTACAATATTCATAATTTTATTACCCTGTTCTCCTAAATTATTACTAGTGATGGAAAGCATAAATCCTCCTATTGCCGTTAAAGAAATTATTAATAATTTCTCCCAAATAATAATCAACTCCTAACATTTACATCGAAAGGACAATTAGATATTCCAATTTAACGAAAATCCACGATCTCAAATGACAAAAATAAATTTCTGATTAGTTAGTCTTATGTCAATTACTCCGTTAGAAGAGCAGCTACTACCCTACAACTTCGAACGATTACAGAAGATCAGCAATAATTAATAAACATAATTACCATCTTGTAAAAATCAAGACTTTTGAATATCTCTTTTTCTAAGTAAATATGGTACTGATGAGTTACTATTTATCAATCCCTTTGAATCGGTTATATGTATATAATCTTCTGCTATCTGAGAATTCATCCAAGTAATCTCTTCTATTTCTTCTGGCATTGAAATATTAATTTCTCCACCGATTATTTTCCCTCTAAAAGTAAAGAAAATAGCATGGTGTCCTCTTTCTTCGAAAAATGCTTCACTTACAGAAAAAATACCGTCTAACTCAACATTTAAGCCCGTCTCTTCATTTACTTCACGAATTGCAGCTTCTTCAAGTGTTTCCCCTATCTCTACTGCTCCTCCAGGAAGTGTATAATATGAAGAGTATTCACCTTTATTTTTCACCATTAATACATTCTCGCCCTGCTCATCAAAGATAAGTACATATGTGACATCTACTCGTTTCATCAATTGAAATCCCCCATTTCAGAATGACACTGTTTTTTCTATAAGTATTTGTTGTTCTACTTAGTATGAACGTACTGGCGAAATAAGATGAAGATACAAAGAATTGTTTACAGGCTCAATTAAGATGGGTCTCATAGGACCTCCAAAACTTACTCTTATCTCTTCTTCTTTTATTACTTTTAAGGCGTCCATTAAAAAACTTCCATCAAGAGAAATACTTAAGTTAGTCTCACCACTGATTGTATTAATAGTTTGAATTTCTTCTATTTTCCCTATTTCCGATGAGTTTGAGGAAATTCTTATTTTGGAACCGTCCTGAATTTCTAAAAATATGTTGTTATTTTTCCATTCGCTTGCAAAAAGACAAGCTCTATCGATACCCTTTAATAGCTGATTTGTGTTTAGAGTAACTATAGTCTTTGAATGATTTGGCAGTAGTGCAGAAATGTTAGGATAGTTACCTTCAATTAACCTTAAAAAAAGTGAAATTGAATTAGATTTAAATACCATATAGTTGTCTATTACTACTATTTGTACTACACCAGGTTCATTATTTATCAACTTGATAAGTTCATTTAAGCTTGTACCTGGAACAGTGAATGAACCTTCTAGATTTGAGTCTATTGCAAGCTCTCTTAATGCTAGTCGTTGGGAATTTGTTGCAACACATGTAAGTTGATTTTCTTTGAAAGTCATATTGATGCCAGTCAAGACAGGTCTAGACTCACTCTTTGAGACCGCAAATACAGTTTGTTTTATAATATCAATCAACTCAACACTAGCGATTTCAATATGTTTTACTTCGTCAATTTGAGGAAGCCTCGGGTACTCCTCAGCATTAAATCCGCGTAGGTTGGTCACGATTTCATTGGATTGGATGGTAACTAATCTTTCTTCATTCACTTTTAAATGTATTTTGTCGGGTAATTTCTTTACAATCTCACTTAGATATTTAGCTGAAATAACAATGCTACCTACTTTATTAACTTCCAATACTTTTACTGCATCCACAGATAAAGGAATAACTCTTTCAATAACAATATCAGAATTACTTCCAACTAGGATTAAGCAATTATCAAAAGCAGTTATCTTAATACCCGTTAAAATGGGGAACGGTGTTTTTAAAGATACTGCTTTATTGACATCTGAAATTGCTTTATTAAAACATTCTTTGTCTATTAAAAATTCCATAAAAAAATCCACCTCATTTTAATCTTTAGTGAAGATAATTCAAAAAACATCAAAAACTTAATTTGTTATTTAACAAAACGGCCAATTTCAGGAACAGCCCTTCTTTCGCAACTGCCCCCTTTTCCAGGATAGAGTGGTCAACTCTTTACTTTTTCTAAACATCCCATAACGGTATCACCGAACGATCTTACATCAGCTAAATAATCATATCCCTCTGGTGAGCCAAAACTATTAAACATACGGACTGCTACTATATTTTCTTGAGGAATAACTAAGAGGGTTACTCCTGTATATCCAAGGATTTGATAGGAACCTTGTGGTACATCTTCACCTATTTCTGTTTTCAAAGCTGGTAGATCCTTTACAAACCATAAAAAACCGTTCTGAGGTAAATTATCATCTGATTGTGAAGGACTTTGTAATTCTGTTGCTAAAGAAATAATTTTCTTTGGAACTATTTGTTTCCCGTCAATGTTCCCTTCATTTAAATGAAGGTATCCCCAATATGCTAACTCACGCGCAGATACATACATGTTCATCGTATCTCCTTTGGTACTATTACTGATTTGCCAATTTCTATCCTGTTCATATCTAAGAATGACTTCTGCAAGTTTTTCATGTTTTTTCGAATACCAATTGGATTCTGTATAGCGTAATGGTTTAAATACGTGTTCGTGTAAAATATCTGATACTGTCATTCCAGTAGTTCGTTCCACTATATCAGTCAAAGTTTTAATTCCAATTTTTCTATATGCCCATTTTTCTCCCGGAGAATACTCCCGATAAGTTATACCTTCTTTTTCATTTAACCCGTGGGTATGCGTTAACAAATTTCTAATAGATGTGTCTTTCCATATATCGTGATCAAGTTCTGGTTTGTATGTTAATACAAGGTCATCAATATTATCTATGTAACCATAATAAACGGCGTAAGCTACAGCAAATCCAATATAGCTCTTCCTTACAGATGCCACGTGAAATTGGGTATCTCTTTGAACAGGTCTAGCAACATTAGCAATAGATTGATATCCAAGATATTCTTCCAAAACCACATTATCATTTTGGATCACAATCGTTGCTGCTCCACTGCAAATAACCCGACTATAGGTATTAGTTACGTGATCTAGAACTGCTGAAAAGCGTTGATTAAGATTTTTATTAATGATCAATTTTCTAGTCTACCTTTCTGTTCGGGGGTCAATCAACCAATTATCGAAATATGAAGTTTTACTCTTTTAATGATTCCGGAATAATACAACCGCCTTCCTATTCCCGATCTTATACGTTTGAAGGGCAAGCATAATTCATTGATACGCATCATTAAACTGAATAATTTTTTCAGGAGATAGAGGGATTAATTACTACTTCGTAATCATCTGTTACTACTATTCTGTCATTCGTATCCAATATAATTTCTATAGGATGAATAGCCGAAATCTTATTCGAGAAAATCCATCTCCTGCCTGGTTGAGTCAACAAAAGGAATGGACCGCTTGCACTTTTCCCCATGAAATTAAGAGATGAATCACTAATTGGATCGTCATCACGCTCCTTGATCCCCAGGTCTAAAAGTTTTTTTCCCGTCTTAATAGCATCCTCTACCGTTAAACTCATCTCGCTAATATTTAAAATACTTTTTTGTGAAAAAGGTGCTTCACTCTTTTCTGCTGTAGAATGACGGGCAATAAATTCAACCACATTACCAGCAGGGTCATAAAAATATAGAGAATGAGCAGCAATATGCGAAAAATCGGCCTCGTCCTCTCCGTCTTCCGAATTCAACTTTACTTTAGATTCCACCCATGTTTTAGCTTCTCTAAATTTGTTTGAGGGTATATCAAAAGCAAAGTGATAGAATGGTTTACCGTCCAGATTACTAGCTCTAAATTCTAATAAACTAGATCCAGCTATGACTTGGAACTTATCTTCACTTTCTTCTGTTAATGGCATTCCGAGAATCTCAGTATAGAAACTTTTCATACTATTTATATCGATTGTTTTTAAAATAGCCTTTTTAACTTCCATCAAATTTCAACATCCTTTCTGTTACTAGATCAATCATTCCAGTTAAATATTTTTATTTTCTGTTTACTATTACGAGTTTGATACCTCTGGATAATAGCCTTTTCGAAGCACAGATCTTACTCATGTATTGCTCTCAGTTGCCGAATAATCGGCCAACATATTAATGTAGTTACCTGAACTAAATCTTCTTCGAACTCTTTTCACTTCTGGAAAGTTTTAATATTGCGATAAATACATAGATAATTAATCCTAAGGTTAATAACATACGCACAGCCACTATAGCAACAAACCAATCAATTATAAAGATTGTTACAAGGAGGATGCCGAAAAACGACAGATACTTGTTTAAACGAATTCTAAAATCGGAAAACGTAGGTTCGTTTTTATATTCCCATCTTGCAAAAAGCAACAAGCTTTCCTTTGGAAAAATATATACCAAAATAAAAATTACGTATAGGAAGGTTAAAATAAATCCATAAAAAATAATATCTCCCAAAGGGATCATCCCCCTCAAATAATCTTGATATTTTAGTAATAATCTACTTTTAAGTAGTTCGATCCAGGCACAAGGCTTACTCAACAACTCTATTCAATAATCCTATTATGGATATAGGTAAATTAGTTACCCCTCCACAAGCCCGTAATATTTAAAAATTTTGCCTTCCGATTCTACAAGTAAAATTGGCCCTGCGACTTCTCCCGATTCTTTAGCCGAAAAAATTTTTGCACCAACAGGCAATTTGTTCGACATATTATCTTCAAAGTTTGTATTTGTATAATTTCTTGTTTTTATTTCTCCTACCTGTTCGTCTTTTGTTAAAGTCAGTTCTTCAACCCAATCAATTCCAACCTGATAAATCACACCATCGAACTGAAATATGTCGGCTTCAGGATCTAAAGTTAAAATCTCTTCAGCATCAGGATTTCCAGTTGTATGGACTTCGAATTTATCTGTATCCCATGGATTCGAACATCCAAAAGCAGTCAGTAAAGTGAAAATAGTTAAACCACGAATTACTTTTGAAATTTTCACAACATCTCTCCTTTATAATCAGCTATTATAAGGATTGGTCGTTAGTCGTTACAAAACGTTTCATAATTTGGCCGAATTGAAGAGCAGTCCAGCTACCAGAACTGTCCCCGATTAAGGGTAAGCTTTTGTTTTCCAATCGAACTAAGTTGCTTGAAATTGAGCAACAAAAAGAAAAAGTTGTTATAAAAAATGCAAAAGTGAATTTTCACTTTTGCACTTTTAATATTGAATACTTGGAGCTTATCGAATTGACTTGTTAAACATAGTTATTCATCATCAAGATCAATTTCAAAAGGTTTTTCCTCATATTTAGAAACATCGTATTATCCAATTACTTGATAGTTTGTCGTTATCTCTATTATATCAGTTTTCATGTATCATAAGATAGTTCGTTCACTTCATGAGTTTTTTAAAAGTTTTTTTCAGAAGTTGGCACGATTCTAGAGAAACTGTTACCAGACAAACACAACCATAACCAGGATAGTAGTAAAAGACCGTTGATTTCCGTTCCAAATGGACGCTTTCTGGAGGGCGGGCGTTGGACCAACCCGTTCGCTTCGCTACCGTTGGTTGTTTCACCTGGCCCGGTGATTCCCCAGAGTCGCCGTTTTACACTCCAATCAACTGAGTGCCTACAAATAATTATTGTCCAACAAACGCCCCAGATTAATTTAGTAAGAAATGCAAATTGGCTTGTCAACATTAAATCGGACAATTTTTATAAGGTCCCTAATCGGTACTCAATAGGCGTTAGATAATCCAGC
>NZ_JBPFDS010000017.1:0-59781 GCF_059415065.1 Sporosarcina sp. SAFN-010
CAGAACCGGTTTCCCAAACGATAATTCGTTGACATTTTGCTGTTCAGTTTTCAAGGTTCATAGTGTTTCTGTTTTGTGTTCAAGTTGTTTTGGCAACTTTTATATAATACCACACTGTATAATCCGCGTCAAGCACTTTTTTAAAAGTTTGTTTCGCTTAAGTTGTAGTACATAAATAGTTATGTCAAAAGCAACGTGTTCAAATATACCACGCACGAGAAACTAATGCAAGTACTTTATTCTAAAATAAAAAAAGTGTACCTCGACAAGCGAGATACACTCTTTCATTCACACTTAGTCTTTCGAACGCATTTGCGGGAATAGCAATACATCACGGATCGACTGAGCATTTGTTAATAGCATAACGAGACGGTCAATACCTATTCCTAGTCCGCCTGTTGGTGGAAGACCATACTCTAATGCTTCAATGAAGTCGTCATCCATTTCATGCGCTTCGTCGTTACCTTGTTCTTTTTCCACAAGTTGAGCTTCGAAACGTTGACGTTGGTCAATCGGATCATTTAGCTCAGTAAAAGCATTTGCATGTTCACGACGTACGATGAATAACTCAAACCGGTCTGTAAAGCGACCGTCTTCAGGATTCTTCTTCGCAAGTGGTGAAATTTCAACTGGGTGTCCGTAGACAAACGTCGGCTGAACAAGTTGCTCTTCCACTTTTTGCTCAAAGAATTCATTCAGCACATGTCCGACTTCCATTGTCGGCTGTACATCTATGCCATGTTCCTTAGCAAGTGCATGCGCTTCTTCCTTCGTCATTTGCGTCCAGAAGTCTACGCCTGTATACTCCTTAACCGCATCCGCCATGTGCAGACGTTTCCAGCCAGGTGACACATCAATAATGTCTTCTCCGTATTGCACCTTCGTTGTGCCTAACACTTCTTCAGCGATATGAGCAATCATATTCTCCGTTAATGCCATGATGTCGTTATAGTCCGCATAGGCTTCATATAACTCAATCATCGTGAACTCCGGATTGTGACGCGTTGAGATTCCTTCGTTTCTGAACACACGACCAATTTCATATACCTTTTCTAATCCGCCAACAATCAGACGTTTCAAGTGCAACTCAATCGCAATTCGCATATATAATGTCATATCTAATGTGTTGTGGTGAGTGATAAATGGACGGGCAGAAGCACCACCTGCAATAGAATGCAGCATCGGCGTCTCTACTTCTAAGAAACCTTGTCCATCTAAATAGCGACGCATAGACTGAATGATACGGCTACGTAAGATGAATGTCTCTTTACTACCTTCAGTAGAAATCAAATCTAAGTAGCGCTGACGGTAACGCTGTTCAATATCTTGTAATCCATGAAACTTTTCAGGAAGCGGTCGAAGTGCTTTTGATAAAAACGTGAACTCTGTCACTTTAATAGAGAGTTCCCCAACCTTGGTTTTGAATACCGTTCCTTCGATTCCCACGATATCTCCTAAATCAGCCATCGTGAAGAGCTTATACGAATCTTCTCCAATCGCATCTTGACGGACGTAAATTTGAATCTGGCCACCGAGATCCTGGATATGTGCAAATCCAGCTTTCCCCTTACCACGCTTCGTCATTATACGCCCAGCAATTTTAGCAACGTGTGGTGTTTCGTCTAACTCTTCTTTAGATAGTTCGCTATACGCTTCTATCAACTCGTTTGATAAATGAGTCCGCTCAAACCGTGCACCAAATGGATCCAATCCACCGTTACGTATCTCTTCCATCTTCTGACGTCTTACTTGACGTTGGTCATTCAACTCTTCTATATTCGACATCCTGTTCACTCCTCTAAATTCTAATGCGCTATCCGCCTATTATAACCTTATTGTACACAATTTCATCATGTAAAAAAAGCCGCTGAGTTAGCGGCTTTAAAAATCCATTCCACAATGCTTCTCCACATTGCCTGATCACACTCCGTCATTGCAGCTACGAAGATCAGAGACGTTGATGAATTTACGGTGAACCACCTTACTTGTACACCCTCCAAAACAAACACACATTCGCTCCCCCGCTAATTCGCATTTCACATGATATCTTTTATTACCAATCACGAGACCCGCACCAAATTCTGTTATCGCTAACCAGAATGGAGGGTACACCCCCTGCAATGAATATTACAGACGCCCCACCTCTAATGATCCCCACAATGCTACCCCGCCTTCTTGCATTGCAGGCTCATCTCGAAATTGACGTCCCGTAACCGGATCTGTACACTCTGGAGCCAGTTCCGTTAAAGGGATTAACACAAAAGCTCTCTCCCGCATCCGAGGATGAGGAACGGAAAGCGTCTCCGATTCAATAGCGTCGTCATTATATAGTAAAATATCAAGATCTGCCGTTCTAGGACCCCAACGAATCGTCCGCTCCCTGCCCAGCTCCTGCTCGATTCGTTGACAGACCGCCAGTAGTTCCAGCGGTGCAAGCGTGGTTGCTAAACGGACAACTATATTTAGAAAGTCAGCTTGATCAGTAACCCCTACCGGCGCGGTTTCATAGATTGAGGATGTTTCAACCAATTCGATTCCTTCCATCGCCCTCAAGGATGCAGTCGCCAACTTTAAATACGCTTCGCGATCTCCCATGTTCGTCCCAACCGACAAAAACGCTGTATTCATGACAACTGACCTCGTTCAATCTCTACTGACACAGACGCATAATGTCCTGGAATCGGAGGATCTGGTTTCACGATCAACACGCGAACCCCCGAAACTTGGTCCTTATAATCGGAAAGTAGTTTCCCAGCAACCCGCTCCGCAACTGCTTCAATGAGCTTAACAGGTTCCCCTTCCACAATAGACTGGACGACTGAATAAGCTTCAGCATAGTTCACTGTTTTGGATAAATCATCATTTGTTCCCGCCTCAGTCAAATCGACAGCCATTGATACCGACACCGTAAACCGTTGTCCCAAAACCGTTTCTTCCGCTAGTGCACCGTGATAGCCGTAAAACTGCATTTCGTTTAAATGTATGAAATCCATTTGTATTCCCCCTAGATTGTAAGTTTCTGCTTTCTCGTTAGCACATCCATCATCCGGACCATTCGAGCAATCTCTTTCACATCATGGACACGCACAATGTGACAACCATGTTCGATGCCGTAACAAACGGTTGCCCCTGTTCCTTCCATTCGTTCATCTATAGGTAAGTCTAGCACTTTTCCAATCAACGACTTTTTCGATGTCCCGAGCAGCACGGGGTACCCTAGCGCCGATAGTCGATCCAAACTTTGCATTGCTTCAATGTTTTCGTGAATATCTTTTGCAAACCCGATTCCTGGATCCAACCAAATATTATGCTCCGCTATCCCCGCATTCCGCGCAATCCTAATACTCTCTTCGATATCAGCAAGTAATTCATCCCCAAAGTTCCCTTCATAGATCGCCTGTTCCCGGTTGTGCATCAAAATGATTGGAGCTCCGTACTGGTTCGCAACTTCTGCAATCCGCGGCTCACGCTTCGCCCCCCATACATCATTAATGATATGAGCACCCGCTTTCATCGCCTCTTCAGCAACACTTGCTTTATATGTATCAATCGAAATCGCACAGTCCAGTTCCCTAGATAGCACTTCGATTACAGGAATCGTACGTTCTAGTTCTTCCTCTAACGAAACTGGCGTATGCCCAGGTCGTGTAGACTCCCCGCCAATATCGATAATTTTCGCACCGTCCTTCAGCATTTCTGTTGCACGAAGAAGCGCTGCATCCGTTTGGCTATATCGTCCGCCATCCGAAAATGAATCCGGTGTTACATTCAATATCCCCATAACGACCGTTTCTTTTGAAAAGTCGATGTCCGTCCCGCCCAACCGGTACGGTGCTTTTGCATAATCCAATTCCACTGCGCACACTTCTTTCCTTGCCGTTCATCCTAAAACAGCTTTTTGTATCAGTTTACCGGTTACTCTCTCATTTTCCTACTGGAACGATATAAAAAAGAGGAAGCAATTACGCTCCCTCTCGCTTCTTCATTACTCTTCTTCAAACTGGTAGAGCGGTGTGCTCAAGTAACGCTCGCCATTCGAAGCCAAAATCGCAACGACGGTTTTTCCTTTCCCCAGTTCCTTCGCGGCTTTAAGTGCTGCAAACACAGCTGCGCCAGATGAAACCCCGCCTAAGATCCCTTCTTCTTTCGCCATCTTGCGCGCATATTCGTAGGATTCGTCATTTGTCACTTGTGTGATTTCATCGTAAATATCGGTATCGAGTACTCCAGGAATGAATCCTGCGCCGATTCCCTGGATTTTATGCGGTCCCGGCTGCCCTCCTGAAAGTACAGGAGAATCTGTCGGCTCTACTGCAATGATTTTAATATCCGGGAAACGTTCTTTTAGGACGCTACCTACACCAGTAATTGTACCACCTGTACCGACTGCAGAAACGAATGCATCTACCTTGTCTAGCGCATCTGCAATTTCAGGTCCCGTTGTCAGTCGATGAACTTCCGGATTCGCCTCATTGTTAAATTGTTGTGGGAGGAACCATCCGTTTTCCTTCGCCAATTGTTCGGCTTTCGAAATGGCACCTTTCATCCCCTCAGAGCCTGGCGTCAAAATTAGATCAGCGCCGTATGCGCGTAATAGGTTTCTCCGCTCTAAGCTCATCGTATCCGGCATCACGAGTACTGCTTTGTAACCTTTTGCAGCCGCAATCATCGCAAGCCCAATTCCGGTGTTTCCACTCGTTGGTTCAATCAGGGTACCGCCTTCTTGTAGTTCTCCTGACTTTTCAGCCGTTTCAATCATCGCGAGTGCAATACGATCTTTCACGCTGGAGCCCGGGTTGAAGTATTCCAGTTTCAAATAGACGTCAGCATCATTGGGTCCTACAAGGCGATTCAGCTTTACCAGCGGTGTTTGACCGACTAAATCCGCAACAGAGTTTCCTACTTTCTTCATTTCCAACACTCCAATCCTTAGTTAATAGGTAGGTTTTATAATGTATTCAGTTTACAGAAGAAATGTGCCATTTGTCAAACCAAACCAATCGCCTCAAAACAGCAAAAAGCTCCGCTACAAGAGCGAAGCTTTTACTTTCCATAAAACCAGTGTGCATCGAATTCTTTCCAAAACGTTTCCGGCGACACCGATTGGGAAAGTTGCTGCAGAGCCAATTCACTACGTATATGTTCTTTAACTTCTTTGAACTTAAATGAACGACCTTTCAGAATGTCGCGCACTTGAATAATTGCATACGTACCTTCTTCAAGTTTAAACACATCACTAACACCGTCTTCTTTCAACTTCTTCGCTGTCTTTAGAATCGACTGGTCAACTTCTTCCGTTCGACTACTAATATACCCAAGATCGCCTCCAATAGAAGCAGAGGACGAATCGACAGAACGTTCTTTAGCGAGAACATCAAAACTAGACCCGTCTTTCAATTCCTCGAGCGCCCGATTCGCATCTGATTCCGTGGATGCGACAAGTAAAGAAGTCCGGTAAGTGGTCGGAATTTCGAACTGATCTTCATTCTTCTCATAATACGATTTCACCGCTTTGTCCTCAATTACAATATCCTTTGTTAACACACGGTTCAGAATGAGTTCAGAACGAACTTTTCTACGCATTTGATCGGCATCCAGTCCTGTATATGCTTTACCATCAAGAGAAGAGAGCAATGCTAATTCACGGTCAACGTCTTCATCAGAAACGTCGATTTTGTACTCTTTCGCAGCGGTTTCCATAACCCTGTCATTTACCAGGTCAAGTAGCACTTCACGACCGACCTCTTGTTCCATCGCGGTCATCCACTCTTCTCGCGTAATCGGCTTTCCCGCAACGGATGCCACTTCTTCACCAGCTTGAAATGGACTTTCCGCTTTGTCCGGAATGAGCCAGCCGATGAACCACAAGAGATTCCCTAGCGCTAAAATCGCAATCAGCATAACGAGTGGTTTGGCTTTTAACCGGCGCTTCGGAGGTTCGTTCCCTCCCCGATTACGATCCAGACCGGATTTCATCGACAAATTCCTTTAACTCTTCTTTTGAATAGACGTACTTTTCCAGGCAGAAATGACATTCCGCCTCGGCCTGGCCATCTTCACTCATCATTGTAAGAATTTCTTCTTCACCTAAGCTCTTTATAGCAGTCCCAAAACGTTCTTTCGAGCAATTACAATCAAAGTTGACCTCCATTTGGTCGACAACTCGGACATTTTCCTTCCCAAGAACCTCTTCTAAAACTTCTTCAGGCGTTAGACCACGGTCAATCATTTTAGAAATCGGTTCCATCTGACTGATGCGCTGCTCCAATTCTGTAATGGTTTCGTCTGTAGCACCCGGCATCACTTGCAGGATGAACCCACCTGAAGCTTTTACTGTATTATCCGGATTAACAAGAACGCCTAGCGCAACAGCGGAAGGTACTTGTTCGGAAACAACAAAGTACTGCGTGAAATCTTCTGCAACTTCTCCAGATACGATAGGAGTTTGGCCGGTAAACATATCCCGTAAACCAAGGTCCTTCACGACCGTCAGCATCCCTTCGGTTCCGACAGCGCGACGGACATCCAATTTCCCTTGTTCATTCAAGTCGAAGTGTGTTTGTGGATTAAGCGCATAGCCACGAATGCGCCCTTTTGCATCGGCATCTGTAACGATCGCACCAAGCGGGCCGTTTCCATCCACTTTCACCGTTAACTTTTCTTCGCCTTTCATCATAGCGCCCATCATGACTGTCGCTGACATCGTACGACCAATCGCAGCTGTTGCAGTCGGCCATGAATAGTGGCGACGTTGCATTTCACCTACTGCTTCTGTAGTTGTAACAGCATACGCACGAATTGTGCTGTCAAACGCTAGTGCTTTTATAAGATAATCATTCATTTACCATTCTCTCCTTGCTGGTTACGTTCATAAATCAGTTTTAACCCTTTTAATGTGAGATAGTCATCCACAACATCGATTACATCCGTCTCTTTGCCAATTAGAGGAGCAAGTCCTCCAGTTGCGATAACAGTAGGTACTTTCTTACTTTCGGCCTTCATCCGCCCCACAAGTCCCTCGACTTGTCCGACATACCCGTATAAGATACCTGCCTGCATCGCAGACACTGTATTTTTCCCAACGACGTGTTCCGGACGTGTCAATTCCACGCGTGGCAATTTAGAAGCACGGTCAAACAGCGCTTCCATGGAGATGTTAATGCCTGGAGCAATTGCACCACCCATGTATTCTGCATGTTCGTTTACGTAGCAATACGTAGTCGCTGTACCGAAATCAACAATTATGAGTGGACTTCCATACTCGCTAATCGCTGCTACTGCATTGACAATCCTATCCGCTCCCACTTCACGTGGGTTTTCATATTTAATGTTGAGTCCTGTTTTCACTCCAGGACCCACAATGACTGGTTCCTGATTAAAATACTTTTTGCACATTTGCTCCAACGGGAACATAACTGGTGGTACAACAGATGAAATAATAATCCCATCAATATCCGTGAATTCTAGTCCAACGTGCGAAAATAATGCCTTCACTTGCATTGCGTATTCGTCTTCTGTCTTTTGTCGGTATGTTTCCATCCGCCAATGGTGTTTTAACTCCGTGCCTTCATAAACACCAAGTACAATATTCGTATTCCCTGTATCTAAAACTAAGAGCATGACTGATTCCTCACTAACGTCAATAGTCTTTTTTCCCTCACATCATACCACATATCATTTCAAAAAAAACAGCTGACTGTCTTTTAACGGACAGTCAGCTGATTATTATTAATCTCTTCGTTTTTCGTCAATCGAATCTAGCGGCTCGTTTGTTCCTTCGCTACTCGGTAAATCACCTACAGAAGGATCTGCTGGAGCTCCAGTAACATCAGGATTCGCCTCACTTTCAGCACCTTCGCCAACTTCTTTTCGCTCATAAGGGCGGTCCGGAAGTGTGCCGTGGTCTTTCAAGTGATTGATTTGTTCTGCATCGAGCGTTTCTACTTCTAGAAGCGTCTTCGCAATCAAATCGAGTAAGCTACGGTTTTCGGTAAGAATCCGTTTTGTACGCTCATACTCACCTTTGATAATCGACTGCATTTCTTGGTCAATTTCATAAGCAATTGAATCTGAATAGTTCTGTTCGGAATTGAAGTCACGGCCCAGGAAGACGTTTCCACCTTGTGCTTGACCAAACTGCATCGGTCCGAGCTTATCACTCATTCCGTATTCCGTCACCATGGAGCGTGCGATTCCGGTTGCCCGTTGGAAGTCATTATGGGCACCTGTAGACACTTCGCCAAGGACGATTTCTTCAGATACACGTCCACCAAGAAGTCCAGCAATTTTGTCGAGGAGTTCTGGTTTAGTCATGAAGTATCGATCTTCTTTAGGTAGCATGACAGCATAACCGCCTGCTTGCCCACGAGGTACGATTGTAACTTTGTGCACAATCTCTGCATCGTCAAGTATTAAACCGACGACAACGTGACCTGCTTCGTGGTTCGCAACGATATTACGCTCTTTCTCAGAAATGACCCGACTCGTTTTCGCAGTACCTGCAATAACACGGTCTGTCGCTTCGTCGATGTCCGACATATCAATTGTTGTTTTGTTGCGTCTAGCTGCAACAAGCGCTGCTTCGTTCAGCAAGTTCTCTAGATCTGCACCCGAGAAACCTGGTGTCCGTTGAGCTAGTGCTTTCAAGTTGACCGTTTCGTCAAGCGGCTTATTGCGAGCATGTACTTTAAGTACTGCTTCACGACCCTTAACATCTGGACGACCTACAGTGATTTGACGGTCAAAACGACCTGGACGTAGTAATGCTGGATCTAGAATATCCGGACGGTTTGTTGCTGCTACGATAATGATTCCTTCGTTTTCACCGAAACCATCCATCTCAACTAGCAACTGGTTCAACGTCTGTTCACGCTCATCGTGTCCGCCACCAAGGCCCGCGCCACGTTGACGTCCAACAGCATCGATCTCATCGATGAAGATAATACATGGTGCATTTTTCTTTGCATTCTCAAACAAATCACGAACACGGGAAGCACCGACACCGACAAACATTTCAACGAAATCAGAACCTGAAATCGAGAAGAATGGGACGCCTGCTTCACCAGCAACTGCACGAGCCAACAAAGTTTTACCTGTACCTGGAGGTCCTACAAGGAGGATACCTTTAGGAATACGTGCACCAACGGCAGCGAACTTACGAGGATCCTTCAGGAAGTCGACGACCTCGACCAGTTCCTGTTTCTCTTCATCCGCACCTGCTACATCTGTAAAACGAACTTTCTTGCGGTCATCGGTATGCAATTTCGCTTTACTTTTCCCGAAATTCATAACCTTTCCGCCACCACCGCCACCTTGAGCTTGGTTCAACAAGAAGAAGAACAAGATGATGATAATGATAAATGGCACTAGGCCGGTGAAGAATGAAACCCATGCGCTTGTTTCAGGCGCTGGCAAAATTTCTACTTTCGCGTTCTTTGCAAGTGCAATATCGCGAATATCGTTCATTGTCATCTCATCATTCATCGGAACGTTTGTAGTGAAAGTTGCATCGTCTTTGGCGTTTTTCATATGTCCTTTTACTTCTAATACTAGTTGGACAGGTTGAATTTCGACAGACTCTACTTTCCCTTGTTCTAATGCCGTGAGAAATTCGTCATAACGGATCTTTTCCATCTTAGGGTTTGGATTGTTCAGCGAACTGAAGATTCCCATGATCGCTAGAAAAATCAGCCCATATAATAGAAAGTATCGAAATATTCGATTCATCCCAAGCCTCCTCATTTCTTCAACAGAAAACTATTGACAATCTTATCACATATGCAATTTGAATCACAAAGAAAATGCCTTAAGAAAAAAGTCTTATAACGCTCTTTCTCTAAAGGGTTCAAAAAGCACTTACGTTGTGTAAATTTCTTTTTTCAAGATACCGATATACGGGAGGTTACGATATTTTTCTGCGTAGTCAAGTCCGTAACCGACAACAAAAGCATCCGGCACTTCAAAACCTACCATATCTGCTTTCAAGTCAACTTTCCGGCCAGTCGGCTTGTCAAGTAGAGTTACAATCTTAATCGATTTTGCTTTACGATACTTAAACAGTTCCACTAGATACTTAAGCGTCTTTCCACTGTCGATAATATCTTCGACAATCAGAATGTCACGACCTTCTACACTAGCGTTTAAGTCTTTGATAATTTTAACTTCACCTGAAGAGACTGTTGCATTTCCGTAGCTAGAAACATCCATGAAATCGAGTTCTATGTATGCATCGAACCGTTTAATAAGATCGCTCATGAACGGCAAAGCGCCTTTCAGCACACCAATAGCAAGCGGAAACTTGTCTTGGTATTCCTCTGTTAACTGCTTTCCAAGTTCTGCAACCTTTTCTTGTAACTGTTCTTCAGAAATCAGAACTTCTTGAATATCTTTTTCCAACATGAAAAAATTCCTCCTAAAGTGTGTAGGTCTGTACAAATGTCAGCAGTTGCTGTTATTGCTGCCAAACCATCATCAGTATGTACGCCTGATCAGAAGACGTTTGTTTAGTAAATGATTCGCTGTATCGCACGCCGGGAATTGCACAGATGTCACCCTGCTCAGATACGACGACAGGAAGTCTGTCTCGTTCCGATTGTTTGACTTTCTCATCAATCAGCAGACGACTCAACCGTTTAGGGTGCTCCATTCCACGTAATCGGATCCGGTCTCCAGATCGTCTCGATCGAATTCCAGAAGGTAACTCCCCTTCTTCCGATTGGAAATAACGCCAGTCGGTCACACCTTCTAGCGTGGCTGGTTCAACAGCTGAGGACTTGCACCAACGCAATCTCATCTGTCCCCATTGAACCCATTCGTTTGGTGGAAATGGGACGATTTGGTTCATCGGCTCTTCTTCCTCACAAACAAACGTTGAAACTCCATAGTCTCTTTGTAACGACCACTTTTCCGGAAGGCTAATTGACGCACTCCCCGTGTCAGCAGACAACTGACGAATGAGATGATTCAACAAGTCGGCATTGTAAATTGCAGGTATAGTTTCCCCATTGTAAAGATACTTTAATAGTAGAGGAACTGCCCTCTTTTGTAAAGCGGGGTGCATGGTACGGAATGTAGCTGAATGGATAACAGGCACCCCTTTATCCGTAAAGGTTAAAAGGCCTTCCAGATGTTCTTTTGCCAGTCCTTCCAGAAACTCATCCTCTTCTTGAAGTGTCGCCGCCATACGTACAGAATTCTCAGCGGTCATGAGATTTTCAGTTAACATTACAGGGACGATGTGATGACGGTACCGATTGCGGGTATAATCATCTTTTTCATTGCTTGGATCTTCTCTAAACGGTAGCTTGTGTAACCTAGCATACTCATACAAGTCTGTTTTCATAAGCGACAAAAACGGTCGGATGAGAAGTCCCTCCCCAAAAGGACGGGAAACAGGCATTCCTTGTGGTCTTTTCCCTTTAGCAAGCTGCATTAAAATCGTTTCTAGTTGGTCTTCTGCATGATGAGCAACAGCAAGAACAGTAAATCCTTCATTCTGCATCGTTCCTTCAAATAACGCGTAGCGTCCGGTGCGGCAAACTTCTTGAACATTTCCCCCATGTGCTTCCAGTAAATCCGGAACCGGTAAGGCAGTTCCGTAAAACGGTACTTGAAGACTATCGCAAAGTATCCGAACAACTTCACCATCGAGTGCAGATTCCTCTCCTCGAAGACAGTGATCTACGTGGATGGCCCCTATTTCGATTTCCAGTCTCTCGCGTTGCGCACTTAAAAAATGTAATAGGGCGACCGAGTCGACTCCTCCTGAGCATGCAATTAGCACTCGGTCACCTTTAATCAACAAACGTTCCTGGCGGATGAAGGCCAGAACCTTTTTGTATAGCTTATCCTTCATCTTAACCACCTCCGCCATTTTCTATCTTCATCCTACCACTTTTTGACGAAATAGTGAGGGTGTGCGTACTTTCACACTAGACCATCTTGGAACAATATGGTCTATTTTCATGACTAACACGGTACGGTCATCCGCTGTAGTTTTATATTTACGCTCCATTTCCCCCATAATTCGATCCGCTAGCGCATCACACTCGAGATTTGCATGGTGCGAAAGAGTTTGACATAACGTCTTCTCCTGCTGTTCTAATAAGACGTCCCCGTTAAACATTCCGTCCGTCATCATCACAATAATATCCCCTGACTTCAACTCTTCGTTCTTTGCTTCTACTGTGAATGATGGTAGAAAACCGAATGGAACAGCTTTACTATCTACACGCAAAAACTCTTCTCCCCGTTTAATGTAGGTACTCATAGAGCCCGCTTTCCACGACCACAGTCTCCCATCCTGTAAATCGACAAGCGCCAAGTCAAGCGTCGCATACATATCATCCAAACCGTTTAACGCCATCATGTAGTGGAGGGTATGCATCGCTGTCTCAGGCCCCATTTTACGATCCAAACATTCGCGCATCAATCGGATTACTTTCTGACTTTCATAGTAGGCATTCATATCTTGTCCCATCCCATCTGATAGCAACACTGCAGTTAACCCATCATGGATCGGGAACACCTCATACGCATCACCCGCGTAAAACGATCCCCCTCCTGCGGTTGCGACAACACCATACTGCATCGAAAAACGAACTGCCGATGTAAAGGTTAGCTGCAAATGGGCGAATGGCTGCTCTCGCATAAGTGCCTTTTCAACTTGGAACGGCTCCTGATACATCTCTTCAAGAATCGGTAGAATAAGCCTTTCTGCAACAGTGGTATCTGTTTCAAAGGAGGATCGTCTTTCTGGAATGGAGCACACAATGCGCATGGCTCCTTTTTCTTCAGACAAAATGTCGATTTGGAAGAAATCGATATCTTGTGCTCGTAGATTTTTCCCAAGTTCTTCTTCAGATGGGCGATAAATCGTCACATCTTCTTTAATCTCATTCATCATATTTTCTAGATGCGTACTCATATCCCGTAACTGTAAAGCGAGCATTTTTCTTCCGTGTTGCAATTGTCCCATCAGCAACCGGTCTGCACCACGCTCTTCCAATTCTTCGAGCAATCCCGTATGACGTACACACTTGTATCTAATTTTCTCTTCCACCCTATGACGCGCTGCTTTTTTCGTAGCAGAATACGTCGATTCCCACTCAGAAAGTAAATTCGGAATACTGTCATCATCTGATGCCCAGCATTTAGAGTAGCGGAAACAAGATCGACACGCACTCGGCGTTTCTTGTACCTGTTCCAATTGACGCGATTCTTGAACAGGGAACTGATCATTCACCATTGTCGACATAAAGGAGGCGAATTGTTGGAAGTCCGTGAGTTGTTCATCCAACCGTCGCGCCAACCATTGCTGACGTTTTTCTGATAAATCCTGTTGCTCTGGAACGAGTACTTCGCGGACGGATGCGAGTCGTTTCGACGGAATAAGAAGAAATAGGAGCGTCGCGGCACCTATTGTCGCAAAATGTGTTTCATCAAGAGGCAACGTCAAGTCATATAATAGGAAAAAGACAGATGCAAAGATGCCTCCTGTTGCGACACCTAGCTTTCCGAATCCCTTCATAGATCCAGCTGCGAATCCAGTCATTCCGTAAACCGTCATCATTCCAGTGAACGACAGTTCTGCCATCCCTGTAATCGCGGCAATCAGCATGGCGATTGTCGTTGAAAATAACACGCCGCCAGCAAGAGCGGCAATCAAAATAGCTGTATACAGTAACAACCCCGGGACTGAAATATACCCAATAATCAGATTGTTCATGCCTGTTGTTGCCATAGCAGCTACGATACACGCTGCCCCGAGTTGTTCTGCTCGCCATGGCGTATACAGCAACTTATCCACTTGCGGAAATGCGATGAAAAGAAAGACTGTCATAAGTAAGGCAAGCAATGCTTCAAATCCAATCGCAACCTGTACGGTGAGCGGTGGTTGTCCTGCATACATAATCAATTGCCAAAACACTTGTGTGAAAATAACGGTACCTGCGACAGTAAGCGGTATGGACTTTCTCGTAAACGGATGTCGAATGACCAAGTTAAATAAAAGCAATTGCAAAATGAAAATAATAGATTGTCCCAAACCGACGAACAAACTTCCACTGATTCCCCCGATGAATACAGGTAACATATACTTAGGATAGCGCATCGTTGCTAGGGCCCAAACAGGTAAGAAAAATGGTACCGCCGCGTCAAACAACACGGCTTGTGATAGAAAGAACGATCCAATCGTGAATAGAAACGTTGTCAGCAAGTGGACTTTCCGTTGTAAGATTGACCCTACTACACCCTGAACTTGTTGCCACAGTGATCTCTCTGTATTACTACTGATCATCTTCATCATCTCATTCCCCCTATGACCTATTGCCATTAGTATACAGACCCGTTGTCTAATAATTTGTCTGTTTCTGACACCTGGTCCTAAAAACATTTCGACGGTTTACGGGGATGTTTTCAATAGGGAAAGATCAGTAAGTGGACGATGATGACTACGAGCAACTTTCTATGCCACACAAAGTTTTTAGAAACCGTTGACAGATTGAAAAATAATCTGTATGATGAATAAGGTCGTGAACAACATGTTGACGCACCCTAATACGGCGGCGTAGCTCAGCTGGCTAGAGCGTACGGTTCATACCCGTGAGGTCGGGGGTTCGATCCCCTCTGCCGCCATAAAAATGTTTTGGAAAGGACTTGTCCACTTGGACAAGTCCTTTTTTGTGCTTACGGATCCTGGTATTGCGAGGGATGATCATATATCTGGGAATGTGATCATAAACTTTGGATTCCGCTCATAACTCTCGAATTGTGATCATAAACTCTGCTTTCCACTCATAACTCTCGAATTGTGATCATAAACTCTGCTTTCCGCTCATAACTCTCGAATTGTGATCATAAACTCTGCTTTCCGCTCATAAACCTCGATTTGTGATCATAAAATCTATCTTCCGCTCACAAAGAGAACTCCATTACGCACCTGTTAACTTTCTCCTTCAGTCGTGAGGTATTGCCCGACACTGAGAATAATTTGTTCATCAGAGAGGAAAGTTTCTCAATCACATCTATGAATTTCTCCGACACAACGTGGAATTTCTCGAGAACGGGACACAATTCAACCGATTTAGGACATTAATTGGTAGCGCTTCGCTTGTTTTTCGGGAAGACTCCTTTGCACTAACAATCGAATCGGACCAGAACTGGATCCTCCATCAAATCCAGCAGTTTTCTCATTTTAGCCCAACAAATATTATAGAACCACAAAAAAAGCTGAGTGCACGCAACGCGCATCCTCAGCTTTCATCTATAAGACATTTTTTCCTGCATTGAAACAGCTCAAAAGGGTCGTTTCCAACCGTTCTAAAGCACTTTTAGCCTCTGCGTGCTCCGCGGCCTCCGCGTTTCGACTCAGTTGCTCGCTTAAGTGTTGTTAGATTTTCTTCGCTTTCCTTCATGAATTTCGCCATTTTCGTCTCGAAATTCTCTGGACGCTCAGGAGGACGTCCCCCTCCCTGACGAGGGCGTGACGGTCGCTGCGGGCGCTGCGGCCGTTGTTCCGATTCCGGTTTTGCTTTCCGGATCGACAAACCAATCTTGCCATCAGAACCGACGTTCATGACTTTCACTTCAACCATGTCGCCGACTTTTAAATGGTCATTAATATCTTTGACGTAGTTATCTGCCACTTCACTGATGTGGACGAGTCCTGTTACGCCGGTCGGCAATTCAACGAATGCCCCAAAATTTGTAATCCCTGTCACTTTACCCTCTAGCTTGCTGCCTACTTCAATTGACATAAAAAAAATGCTCCTCCTTAGAATTTAAGCGGGCTCCTGTTTCAGAAGCCTAGCAACCGTTTTTACGGGTCTTGCCTGCGCAAGATTCCTACTTTCATTATATCCAACAAAAAAAGAGTGTCAATAAGACTACTCTTTTCCGTCGTCTTTTTTGTTTAATTTTTTCTTCCCTTCTGGAAGAGAGAAGATGATTTCATCCTTGTTCGATACAAAGTATTCCTTACGTGCAAGCTTTGCAATGTACTCTTCGTCATCCAGTTTCAACAACTGCTTCTTGAGTTGTTCTTGCTCACTAGTTTTTACAGCTAGCTGTTCTACCAGTTCCTGTTTTTCTTGTTGTTTTGAGGCCAACATCTTTTTCTGTTGGTGATTGTAGCTCGCAATGCCTCCGAATGTGACTACGACAATCATTGCAAAAATGAGCAGCTTCACTTTAAGCCGCTTCTTTTGCTTACGTCGCCAGTCCTCTTTTCGTTGCATGGAGCGGACATATTCAGTTTCAATCGATGCAACCGATGAGGAAGTGAACTTCCTACCCTTTTGCTCCATCTCCTGCACATCCCCTCAATTACAATTTTACAGATATCATAATTATCTAGTATACGTTACTTTGGCTTTTTTTTGAAGTGATATCTGAAAAATCTACGATAGATGAACCGAAAGGGCTGGGACAGAAGCAAAATAATTGCACGAATCACTCGCAATACATATCTGATGAACCAGAAAATCAATCGAAAAACCATTAGGACTGGACGAATGAGCAAGGCAATAATAATTCTCCCAAGGAGTCTAAAAGGTTTGTGGAATACTGTTGCATACAACAACAATCCCGACAGCTGGGCGAGCGGGTCGTACATCCGCCACGCCCCATCTCGAAAGACGAACAACACAGCAAATGCGAAGCATCCGGCAAGTAACCACCCAATTGTTTCAAGCCAAATGGCTCTTCTGCGAATAATGGACGCTTTCCCTGTATTGGCAATACCCGTTCCAAGCATATCCATGAATGCACCTGCAATGATTCCTGTTCCAATCATTGCAAGTAAGCTCACAAACTGCGCGGATATGCTCATCCGAACAATTTATGGAGGAAATTACGTGAACCAGTCTCTTCTTCATCGTACTGAAGCGTGGCAACAGAACCTTCGAGTGTGAGAAGTCCCTTGTCCACATCCAAGTGAACGATGCGTAATTCTTCTCCTTTAATGGTAAGCATCCCTTGCGATGTGCGGACTAAGAACTCTTCCTGGTCAAACCGGTCAATCGTTTTAACAGATGTAAGATCCATTCGTTTACGGTTCCGCATGGTCACAACGTGATCACCGGATGGAATTGTGTAAGCTGGGCTTTCAGTTTGAGTTTGCATAGTCTGTCCCCCTGTCTGATTTGTACACTGCCATCCTATGCACGTACAACAAAAAACATGACAGGAAGTTTCCTGTCATGTCCAATTAGTCTTCGTCATCCACGAACTCCGGATCGACTTTTTCAAGTTTTTCTTCTTTCACAATCGTATACATCATCGCCGCATCTTCTTTTTTCGTAGATGCCTTCAACTCGTTTACCTTAACTGTAACGATCTTTTGGCCGAAGCGAATCGCAAGTTCATTCCCCGGTGCAACGTCCGACGATGCTTTCGCTACTTTTCCATCAATTGTAATCCTACCTTGGTCAGCTACTTGTTTCGCAAGAGTTCTACGTTTGATTAACCTTGACACCTTTAGAAATTTATCGAGTCTCATTCTAGTTTCCCCCTAATCGTTTTGCTTGTTGCCAAAATTCTTCAAGTTCATCCACCGTATAATCTTCAAACGACCCACGACCTGCAGCTACAGAACGTTCAATATAAGAAAAACGATTATTAAATTTCTGATTGGCGTGTTGCATCGCTTCTTCTGGAGACAACTTTAAGAATCGTGCGATGTTCACAAGTGTGAAAAAGACATCCCCCAGCTCGTCTGTCCGCGAGTCCTGAGTTCCGCCTACCACTTCGTCTTTGAATTCTTGCCATTCCTCTTCAAACTTATCGAATGCACCAGCAACGTCCGGCCAGTCAAATCCGACTCGCGCAGCGGCTTTCTGGTAGTTGAAAGACGTTAGTAGAGAAGAACTGGACAACGTTTGTCCGTCTAGCAATGAATTCTTCTTCGGTTTCTCTTCACTCTTAATGTCTTGCCAGTTTTTCAAGACCTCATCAGAATCCGCCACTTCAATTTCTCCGAAGACGTGCGGATGTCTGCGAATCATCTTATCGCCAACCGCCTGCAAAATGTCCTCCATCGTGAAGTATCCATCATCCTCGCCGATTTGGGCATGCAAGAATACTTGCAGCAAAACATCCCCTAATTCTTCAATTAGGTCGTTATCATCTTCACGGTCGATCGCATCCAACACTTCATGTGCCTCTTCAATCATGAATCGCTTCAACGATTCATGTGTCTGCTCGCGATCCCAAGGACATCCTTCAGGACTCCGTAGTTTTGCAATAATCTCGCGGAATGTCTGCCATTCTTTCAAACGATCCGTCTGTTCAACAACAGGCGGCACGTAAACGGTCGTTAAATTATCGATACGTGTTTCTCGGTCTAGTTCAACTAGAGGAACGGTACGCACTTCTTCAGCAGACGTCCCTGCAGCTGTCACAATCGTGACGGGGTGGTCAACTGCATACTTTTCAAGCAGCGTTAATTTTACATCAGAAGCAACAAACGCATCATACACTTGGCCGATCAGCACGTGCTGACGCATCTGCACATCGTCTTGACGTAATTCTGTGCCGTCTACTAACTGAAATCCTTCAATCGGATCAATTCGAAGCGCAGCAAATATTGGATCTAGGAAGCTATTCCCTCCTGCAATGTCGAGTACAGCCTGTCCCTCTTTTTCCTGCTCAATGAGCAATTGAACCGTACGCTCCGCAACAAGCGGATGACCAGGTACTGCATAAGTGACTGGCTTCTCTTTTGCCATCACTAGTAACTTCGCAACGATTTCATCATAAACGGCTTCAAATGCATCTTGAGACTCATACACACTGTCAAAACTCGTCATTTGTACGCCTTCTGCCTTCAATTCGTCCACAGCTGGATGCTGATCTGTACGAACAATGAGTGTCTGTGCAGCCTTTAGTTTCCGATAAACTCCCACAGACAGCTGATCCAGTTCACCTGAACCAAGTCCTACAATCGTAATTGGATACATGCCTTCACCTTCTCTTTTTCGTCAATAATAATTGCACTCGTGCCAATCGCTTCCCGAACGGCAGTAAGTACCAGTCCTTTTCTGCGAGGACACGAGACTTCATAACGATTATAAGGAACACCGTCGCCCCCAGCACCACTGCAGGAAATGCAGACTGTGCTGCAGCTAGCCTCGCGCTTTCACCTAGAGTGAAGGTGCTACTAATCCATAACCACAACTCAACCACACCAACCATGGCTATCGTTGCAAGTGAAATCCAGCCGTAAAAACGTCCGGGGGCTAGCCGCTCTGGCCACATGCGCTTAAAGTACACGATTAACCCTGCTGCAGTCACAGCAAATCCAATGTTTCCAGCGAATGCAGCCCCCGTTATTCCGTATAAGGGAACGAGCAGAACGTTCGCGACGATTTTCACAGCAAGCCCAACAAGTAGTAACCCTGCTGGTACTTTTCCTAAACCCGCCCCTTGCAAAATTGCACATAACGGCAACACAAGCGACAGCCAGAATATCTGTACACAAAACACAGCAAGTGCAAATGATCCTTCGCTCGTTTCAAATAGCAACACGTTTACTTGCGGTAACAGAGCTGCGAGTCCTACTGCCGCTGCCAACCCAAACAAAATTGCTACACGGAAGGTCAAACGAACAAATGGGCATGCGCTTCGTCCGCCAGACATCGTTGTATGGTGTGAAATGAGCGGAACAATTGCCATTGCTAGCGTTGTAGCAATGAGGCTACCGAGCTGAACGAGGGGTTGCCCACGATCGTACACACCTTTTACTGTCATAGCAGCTTCTTCTTGAACACCATGATTTGTCAATAAATTCAAAATCGTAAACGCATCCGCCATCTGATACAGCAGTAAAATAAGTGAGCTTGCACTGACACTTAAGCTGATCAGTGTGAGCTCTTTTATTACTTTTCGCTTATCAATAGGAAATGCGATAGCCGGCGCCTTTACCGACTTGCGGCTCCATAAAAAAAGCAGTACAACCCCAGCTGTTTGACCGATGACTGCCCCCCAAACGGCTATCGTTCCAGTTTCGTATAGCGATGCGCCTGATTGAACTGCTATCCATGTGCCGACAAGAATAATCGCAACACGGATTCCTTGCTCCCCGACACCAGACACTGCTATAGGTACCATTTCTCCACGGGATTGAAAGGTTCCTTTATATACCGCTAGAAACGGCATAATAAGCAGTACATATGCGCCGGTTTGTAACAGAGGTGCTAACTCAGGATCCCCCATCAAAGAGGCTATCCAAGACGCGCCCGCAAGCAGAGTGATGAAAGCGACGATACTCAGCACACCTAAATATACAAAAGATAACTTTAAAATGGCACGTCGTTCTTCTGGAAGTTGAGTACTCGCCAGTAACTTGGAGATTGCAACTGCTGCTCCATACGTTGTCCAGATGATGAATATCCCGATAAAAGGATACACTTGTTGGTAAATATAAAATCCCTTGTCCCCGACCAAGTTTTGAAACGGTACGCGATAGACAGCCCCAAGTAGTTTCACAATCAGTGCAGATATCGTTAAAATCGATGCACCTTTCATGAATGTTTTCATATTCCATTCCGATGCTGCCATACTGAATCCTCTTTCGTCTTGTAGATGGTGTCCATTATACCATTCGAAGCTTGAAACGACAGCATGACAAGATACGCACAAAAAAACCTGCACATCCCGATGTACTCAGGTTGTGCAGGTGCATTATTGTTCCATTTGCTTCGATAAAAACAGAGCTGCCGTTTCAGCAGTTTTCTGTTCCGCTTCACCAATGAAATGGACTTTCGAGAGAAGGTAAATGGCTCCAATCGTATCGCCGTTTACGACAATGGGAGTCACACAATACGATTTTACCTGTTCGGTTTGTCCAGGTACCCATTCAACGGTCTTCTCCATCTTTTCAGTGATCATTGTACGCTTAGTTAACATTTCTTCTGCATCGGCGGAGATTTGCCGATTCATGTAATCTTTTTTCGCAAGCCCCGCTACAGCAATTACTTCATCCCGATCACTGATGAGTGTGGGAGTCCCAAGTGTTTGATATAGGGTTTCTGCATATTCTACTGCAAACTGGCCGAGCTCTGAAATCGGGGAATACTTCTTTAAAATGACTTCCCCATCACGGTCTGTAAAAATTTCGAGTGGATCTCCTTCTCGTATCCGAAGTGTTCGTCTAATCTCTTTCGGGATGACCACTCTTCCTAAGTCATCGATTCTGCGGACGATACCGGTTGCCTTCATGCATGATGCCTCACTTTCCATATGAAATCCGCGCTACGGTTTCAGTATGGTTCATACATGGGCATTTTATGCAGGGGTGGCTCTATCCGGCATCAACTTCAGTTGTTTCCTTCGATGCATCTTGTAAAAGTTGCATAATTGCTTCCAATATATCGAACTCCGTGTGCTGTCCTAATCGTCGATCATCGACTGTAATGAGCAAAGTTCCATTATCCATTGTGAAACCGACAGCTCGACCGTAATTGAGCGTCTCCGAAACAAGTTTGGCTCCATCTATTTTTGCGGTTCCTTCGGATGAAAAGCGAATTTCAATCATAGTTTGTCGTTTTTTGATCGACACCACTCCTGCTGCTTTCCCCCATGCCTTGATACGACCAACACGAAGCAATAATTCGGCTTCAAACGGCAGATCTCCGAAGCGATCCGTCATTTCATCCCACAACTCATTAAAGTCTTCTTCCACCTCAATTGCTTTGACACGTTTATACATTTGGATTTTCTGATAGCCATCCTTAATATACGTATCCGGTAGATAGGCGTTGATTGGGAGCGAGATCTCTAGATCAGGACGATCCTCTTTGGAGATACCTGTTTGTTTCTCCTCAACCGCGTCTTGAAGCATTTGCGAGTACAAGTCAAATCCGACAGAGTCGATGAATCCGTGTTGCTGGGAGCCAAGTAAGTTACCCGCTCCTCGAATAGACAAATCACGCATTGCAATTTTAAAACCAGATCCTAATTCCGTAAATTCTTTAATCGCTTGAAGGCGGTTTTCAGCAACTTCCGTTAGGACTTTGTCACGTTCATATAGGAAATACGCGTACGCTACACGATTCGAACGTCCAACGCGCCCTCTTAGCTGATACAACTGAGAGAGACCCATTCGATCTGCGTTATGAACGAGTAACGTATTGACGTTCGGGATATCGATTCCCGTTTCAATTATCGTTGTGGTGACGAGAACGTCGTATTCCCCCTCCAGGAAACTAAGAATGACTTCTTCTAACGCCGCTTCCCCCATTTGACCATGGGCAAATCCAACGCGCGCTTCAGGGACAAGTTGACGGATTTCATCGACCTTCTTCGCCATATCCTCCACACGGTTATACAAATAGAAAACCTGTCCCCCTCGAGACATCTCACGTTCTATCGCTTCACGTGTTAACGCAAGGTTATTTTCCATGACATACGTCTGAACTGGAAAACGATTCGCAGGTGGGGTTTCGATAATCGACAGATCACGGACCCCGATCATCGACATATGCAACGTCCGTGGAATAGGAGTTGCAGTTAGCGTTAAGACATCGACATTCGTCTTTAACTGTTTCAGTTTTTCTTTATGCGTAACACCGAACCGCTGCTCTTCATCAACAATCAGCAATCCTAGGTCTTGATAGGCCACGTCTTTAGAAAGTAGTCGGTGGGTTCCAACTACTACATCGATTGTTCCATTTTTAAGTCCTTTTTTCGTTTCGGTTTGTTGTTTCTTGGAACGAAAGCGATTTAACAACGATACTTCTAGCGGGAAATCTGCAAATCTGGCCTTCATAGTCTCGTAGTGTTGCTGCGCTAAGATAGTCGTCGGTACAAGAAAGGCAACTTGTTTGCCGTCTGATACTGCTTTGAAAGCAGCACGAATTGCAACTTCCGTCTTGCCATATCCTACGTCTCCACATAACAACCGATCCATAGGGCGCTCTTTTTCCATATCTTTCTTCACTTCAACAATCGAGCGAAGTTGATCTTCGGTTTCGTCATAAGGAAAAGCATTTTCAAACGACCGTTGAAGGTCATCGTCTTCTGAAAACGCGTATCCTTTTTGTGCTTCACGTTCGGCATAGAGCTTAATGAGATCATCCGCAATATCTTTAACTGCGGCAGTGACTTTCGTTTTCGTCTTTTTCCATTCTGCTCCGCCTAGTTTATGGAGTTTCGGTTCCTTATCACCGGAAGCAACATACTTTTGGATCAAGTCGATTTGGTCGGCAGGGACAAACAACTTGTCTTCTCCACGGTACCGAATATCGAGGTAGTCTTTACTGATCCCACTGACTTCCAGTGTGACGACTCCATAATACTTACCAATACCATGATTGACGTGAACGATGTAATCGCCAGGTTGGATCTCAGAATAATTTTTAATACGCTCTGCATTCGAAGCTTTTTGTGGACGTGTTTTCCGTTTGGGTTTCCCTTTAAATAGCTCCCCGTCCGTAAGAACCACAAGGCGATGCAACGGAAGCTCAAAGCCCGCATGCAGACTTCCATCCACAACAGTGATCATTCCTTCTTTTGTCGCAACCCCGTTCTCTGTCGCATCTATATCGTAATCGCTCAATATAGAGTGGACCTGATCGACACGTTCCTTCCCTTCAGCAAGGATGAAAACATTGAACTGATTTTGCTGCCAACGTTCCATTTCCGATTTTAACAAATTCATTTGACCATGAAATTGCTGCATCGGTTTACACGAATAGGAAATGATTTCTTTCACCGTAATTCCAGGCAGACTTCTTGTAAATAGTGACATGTATATAGTTTTCGTGTTCAGCGCTACATGGGCTTCGATGAATGATACCGAGAGTTTAGCATCATGAACGATTTTTCCTTCTTCCAACAAAGACATGCGCCATTCTTCTTCATCTTTTTCAAGAGTTGCAGCTGTTTCTTGTATGCGATTGATTTCATCAAATATGACAAGCGCATTTTCAGGCAGATAACTCCCAAGTTCCGCTACTTGGTCTCCCGCAAAACCAGCATACTTCACCATATTCTCCGGCTGAACTCCAGCCCTCATCAGTTCTATATCTCCTGAGATAGATAGCAGTAAGTTCTCTTTTACAAGTTCATCTTTTACTTTCTTCAAGCTTTTTGAAAGAGCTCCCTCAAGCTTGTCTGCAATCTGCTTGAGATCCTCTTCAGACCAGGTGAACTCGGTTGCAGGTAAGAGAGTCACTTGGTCTAGTTTTCCTGTAGAGCGCTGATCTTCAGCTGAAAACGTACGAATAGAATCGATATCCGTATCAAATAACTCTATCCGTACAGGGTCTTCCGTAGTGAGTGGGTAGACGTCTAAAATACCGCCACGGAGGGCAAATTCACCCGGCGCCGTGACCATATCTTGTCGGGAGTATCCCATACTTATCAAGCGCTGAAGCCATTCGTCTGTTTGAATCGAATCACCGATTGCTGCAGATAACGTGCTGCTTTCCCACCGTTCCTTGGAAGGAACAATTTTTTTCAGACCCGCTACAGGTGTGATATAAATGCCTTCACGGTGTTTTGCCAAATGATTGAGTGTGTCAATTCGTCCCGCGCGCAGTTCAAAGCTGGCAAAAGCAAAGTCAGCGGCAACTAGCTCTTCTGCAGGATATAAATGGACTTGGGTTTCGCCCAACAGCTTGACAAGGTCTTCATATGTACGCTGTGCCTGCAACATATTCGGCGAGACGATGAGCATTGGACGGCTCGTATCTTTTTGTAGTGCTTTGAATAGAAGTGTTTTTGCACCGCCCGTCAACCCAGTCAGCAATTGTCGATCTCGGCCTTGTTTCAGTTCGCTCGTCAATCGCTCAATTTCCGAAGTCGTTTCGTAATAGTTTACTAGTGAATCCATTCGAATCCGTCCCTTTCTCCCTGAAATGCATAAGCACAAAAAGCTTTGCACACCCTCGATGAGGTGCCAAAGCCCGGCTTCTTATTGAAGCCATTTTTCAACTGTATAATACTCTGGAGTCGCATGCATCACACGCTCACACTGTTCGCAAATACAACGAACTTCAAGCCCGCCATGATGAGATACTTCGACAAAGCGCTCCTCGTTCGTTTCATCAGCCTTTAATAAGTCTCGGATTGTTTCCTCGACGGACGCGAACGGAATCGAGCCGATTTCCGTTTGGCAATGTTTACAACGATAAGAAATCACCCAGTAGACCGCCTCTCTTTTTGTACAAGTATAGGCATGGATGGAATGACTTATGCTTAAGCTCCATTATATTCGTTCATTATTTCAAGAAACGGGCGATCTAACCACGCACGACAAGCGGATGCGCTTCTCACCACAGCCTCCTGAATGAGCGGCTGTTCGTCTTTGCTAAATGCACTTAGTACATAATCTGCGACACTGATAGGTCCATCAGGTCTGCCGACACCGACACGGATTCGGTTGAATTCGTTTGTTCCTATATGGGCAATCAAAGATTTCATACCGTTATGTCCACCCGCACCACCCTTCGCACGAAGACGTAACTTTCCAGGCGCCAGGTCTAGATCATCATAAATGACGACAATCTCGTCATCATCTATTTCGTAATAGTCCATAAGAGGGCGTACGCATTCACCGGATAGGTTCATATACGTCAATGGTTTTACGAGCATGACTTTTTCCGATCCCACATGAACTGTAGTAATCATTCCATTGAATTTTGTTAGCATAGCAGGTGCATTTAGTTGCTCTGCCAATAAATCGATTGCTTGAAATCCAACGTTATGGCGGGTCGACGCATATTGTTTGCCCGGATTTCCGAGTCCAATTATCATTTTCATCTAATTACTCACTTTCTTTAGAAAAAATCGACAAACGAAAAAACAAGCGCACGGGTTGCCGTGCGCTCTCGGTGATTATTTTTGGTCTTCATCCTTCTCGTTTACAACTTCAGGTTCTGCAGTTTCGCTAGCAGTATCTTCATCGAGCGCTTCTAGTTCTTCAGCTGTCCGTGGAGCAGAAATGAGAACGACCGTTTCTTCGTCTTCGTTAAGGATTTCAAAATTCGAGCCTGCACGTAAGTCTGAAATTTGAATAGCTTCACCGATATCCAATTTAGATACATCCACATCAATGTGCTCTGGAATATCAGAAGGCTTCGCTTTCACTTTCACTTCCCAAAGTGGCTGCTGAACAACGCCGCCTGCTTTTTCACCAACAGACTCTCCTGAGAGGTGAATTGTAACGTCTACTTCAAGTTCTTCAGACATGTTGATTGCCAAGAAGTCAGCATGTTCGACTTTCCCTGTTAATGCGTCTGCCTGAAAGTCACTTAAGATGACGTCTACTTTCTTCCCATCAACGTCTAATTTGAACGCTCCATTACGACCATGTTCTTGAATCGTTTTAATGAGGTCTCGTTCTTCAACAGTGATTGAAGTTGACTCTGTTTTAAAACCGTATACGACAGAAGGAACTTTTCCTTCATGACGTAATTGACGCAATGCTGATTGTGGTGCAGATTCTCGTTTTTTTGACTGTAATGCTGTACTCATATGTTTAATCCCCTTTGTATATAAAAGTTTTCTTACATAGTAAATACCCGTTACAAGACGTTCCAAAACATTTCATGCACGTTCACAGTTAGCTATGTTGTCGGCTTAGTCGAATAGAGTGCTGACCGACTTCTCTTCAAAGACACGTACAATTGCATCAGCCATAAGTTTTGCAACAGATAGTTGCTTGATTTTTGGTGAGTTCTTGTCTTCTGGGAGTTCAATCGTATTTGTAATGACTAGTTCTTTAATCTTTGAGTCATTAATGCGTTGAATAGCAGGTCCTGACAACACTGGGTGTGTACAACATGCATATACTTCTTTAGCTCCGCTTTCAATAATTGCATTTGCACCTGCAGTGATTGTACCCGCTGTGTCAATGATATCATCGATCAGGATTGCAATTTTACCATCTACTTGCCCAACAATGTTCATCACTTCACTGACATTCGGCTTTGGTCGGCGTTTGTCGATAATTGCAATTGGAGCTTTCAAACGGTCTGCCATTTTACGAGCTCGTGTTACTCCTCCATGATCTGGCGAAACGATAACGATATCGTCACCCTTGAATCCCTGGTTTTTGAAGTAATCTGATAGCAAAGGTACTGCAACCAAATGATCAATAGGAATATCGAAGAATCCTTGAATTTGTGGTGCATGAAGGTCCATTGCAATTACGCGATCTGCTCCAGCTTTTTCAAGCAAGTTTGCAACAAGTTTCGCTGTAATCGGCTCACGTGAACGAGCTTTACGATCCTGACGTGCGTAACCATAGTAGGGCATAACAACGTTAATCGTCCGGGCAGATGCTCGACGCAATGCGTCAATCATAATAAGGAGCTCCATTAAGTTGTCATTTACAGGATACGATGTCGATTGAATTACGAAAACATCACAGCCCCGGATGCTTTCTTCGATATTAATTTGAACTTCTCCATCACTGAAACGCTTTACAGAGCATTCGCCGAGTGGTCGTCCAATTACATCAGCTACCTCTTTCGCTAAAGGTTCGTTTGCGTTCAACGTAAAAAGTTTCAGTTTGTGATTCGGATATTCATTGCCCATGATGGACCTCCTGTTTTATCGTTTAGAATTTAGTTTTGTTGCATATCCTTCTTTATTCTCCTGGCGAGCCCGTGCAATTGCAAGTGAATCTTGTGGAACATCCTTAGTAACCGTTGAACCTGCAGCAACGTAAGAGCCTTTTCCTACTGTGACAGGTGCTACTAAATTCGAATTACAGCCGATAAATGCTTCGTCTTCAATCGTCGTTTTAAACTTGTTTTTTCCATCGTAGTTAACCGTAATAGAGCCGCAACCAATATTAACAGCAGATCCAACTTCCGCATCCCCGATATAACTTAGATGTGATACTTTACTTCCATGTCCAAATGAAGATTTCTTAATTTCAACGAAGTTTCCGACCTTCACGTGATCACCGAGATCTGTCTCTGGACGGATGTGGGCAAACGGTCCCACTGTTGTATCCGATCCGATTTTGCTCGACTTGACCACAGAAGAATGTATCGATGTCCGATTACTGATTTCACTGTTCACAATGTGGCTATTCGGTCCAATGGTACACTCTTCACCAATTACACTCGGGCCTTCAATAATTGTTCCTGGTTGAATAACCGTATCTCGACCGATGATCGCATCTGCACTAATCACAGTTGTGTCAGGAGCAATTATTGTAACTCCATTCCGCATGTGCTTCTCTGCAATGCGATGGCGCATAACTGATTCTGCTTGCGCAAGTACGACACGATCATTGACACCAAGTGTTTCGCTGAAATCGTCTGAAACGTGAGCACCAATAAGTGCTCCTTCAGATTGAAGTATGCCCATTACGTCCGGTAAGTAGTATTCACCTTGCGCATTGTCATTCTTCACTTTTTTGAGTGCTTCAAAAAGAGCACGGTTATCAAAACAATACGTTCCGGTATTGATCTCAGTGACTGCTTGTTCTTCAGGTGTTGCATCCTTTTGCTCCACATTTCGAAGGACTTGTCCTTGGTCGCCCCGGATGATTCGGCCGTATCCAGTAGGATTATCTGCAATCGCAGTAAGAATAGTCGCTTTCGCACCAAGTTCTTTGTGTTTACTCACAAGTGCCTCCATTGTTTCAGAACGGATTAGCGGTGTATCTCCACAAATAACGAGTGTAGTTCCTTCCAAGTCACCTAATAGGTTTTCTGCTTGCTGAACTGCATGTGCCGTCCCAAGCTGCTCAGCTTGAAGGACATATTCACTTTTTTGACCTAGCGTCTCTTCAACGAGTTCCGCGCCATGGCCAACGACAGTTACTACTCGGTCTGCCCCTATACCTTTTACGTGATCAATCACATGTTCAACCATAGGTTTACCGCAAACGGGGTGAAGCACTTTATATAAATTGGACTTCATGCGTGTGCCTTGACCAGCCGCCAAAACAATTGCATATGTATGTGTCATGAGTCGTCCTCCATCTATTTTTTCATATATGACTATAGCTGAGTGGGTTGGATTTTTCAACTATTCCTACTTGACAAGTTGAAGTCAATATTCTATTATTAATATCTTTTTCTATTTAAAGTTAGTCAGAATCGCGTGGAAAGAGCCGCTGCGCAAAATGGCGGCGGCTCTGTGACAATTCATCGACAGTTTCTCTTTTAAACAGTTACTTCCTCTAAAGCTGGTTCTTTCTCATCTGCAAAATATGCATCTAAAACGGCATCTTGAATCTTTGTCCGCGATGCAGGATTAATAGGGTGCGCTACATCCCTAAACTCTCCGTCCGGCGTTCGTTTGCTTGGCATTGCAACAAACAGACCGTCATTCCCTTCAATAATTCGTATATCATGCACGACAAATTCTTCGTCAAATGTAATTGAAGCGATTGCGCGCATTCTCCCATTGGTCTCTATCTTACGTAAGCGAACATTAGTAACTTGCATACTCGTTCCCATTCCCCTTTCGTGAAAACTGTATGCTGTAACCATTCTACAAATCTTTTAAAATCCCTTTTTGCAATTTTAAATTTTTCGGATAATTTAAAATTTCATTGAATCACAAAAAAACGTCCCCTTAAAGGAACGTTTTCTATTATTCTGCTGTAACTGCAACAACTTCAATTTCAACTTTTACATCTTTAGGAAGTCGCGCCACTTCTACTGTTGAACGCGCTGGCGTGTGATCTCCAAAATGCTTTGCATAGACTTCGTTAAGTGCGCCAAACTCATTCATGTCTTTAATGAAAACCGTAGCTTTGACCACTTGAGATAGAGATGAGTTCGCTTCTGCAAGCACTGCTTTCAAGTTTTCAAACACTTGGTTCGTTTGCTCTTCGATCGTCGTCCCTGCAATTTCCCCATCTGTTTGCAACGGAATTTGGCCAGACGTGTAAACCAAACCATTCACCTTCACTGCTTGTGCATAAGGTCCAATCGCTTTCGGTGCTTGATCAGTAGCTACATAATTCATCTTTCATCTCCACCTTCCAAAAAGTAGTTTCCCTCTTCCAGCTCAATTGTTCGATTTCTCTCATTCACTTTGCACAACTTCACGAGAGATCGGTAGTTTTCGACAAGGACCTCTTCTGAGTGTTCAGATTCAACGAGTACGGCAGCACCTGCCAGTTCACAGTCAAACTCTTCAACCAAGTGGCGCATACCGAGCATTGTACCTCCAGCTTTCATGAAATCATCCGTCAATAAGACTCGCTGTCCGCTTTTCATACTACGCTTTGACAACACCATTGTTTGGATTCTTCGGGTCGATCCGGAAACGTAATTAATACTAACTGTCGATCCTTCTGTCACTTTACTGTCTCTCCGCACAATCACAACAGGAACATTCAAATGACGGGCAATCGCTTGGGCAATTGGGATACCCTTCGTTGCTACTGTCATAATAACGTCAATTTTGTGATTCGAGAAAGCTGAGGCAAACACTCGCCCTACTTTGTCCATCAGCTGCGGATTCCCAAGTAAATCAGTCAAATATAAGTATCCTCCCGGCAATAACCGGTCAGAGTGACTCAATTCTTCGATCATTTGTGCGATCACCTCTCGCACCGCTCGATCAGACATCAACGGAATATATTTCACCCCGCCAGCAGCTCCAGAAACTGTCAATAGCTTTCCGGTTCCACTTTCTTCAAATGTCTCTTTGATTATCGTCAGGTCTTCACTAATTGATGACTTTGCGGCCTGAAAACGTTCTGAGAAAACCGTTAGCGGAATGAGTTGATGAGGGTTCTCCAACAGATGGCGTGTCATCTCAACGAGACGTTCACTCCTCTTCCATTTCATATCCAACAACTCCTAAAACCCGAATATTATAACTTCAGACTACCACAATCGTCCGTTTTCAAGCAAGGTTGATACGTTCCCCCATCATTCGAACTGCATAAACTTCGGGACAGAATCCTTTTAGTCCATTATAAATACGAGCGACCTGGGATTCATGTTGAACGAGTCCGAACACCGTAGGACCACTTCCACTCATCAGTACTGTGTCCGCTCCAAACTTCAACATTTGATCTTTTAGTACACTTACTTGGGGATGTAGACGCATCGTGACCGGCTCTAATGCATTGCCTACCTTCTTGCACATCGTTTGATAATCGGATGAAGCGAGTGCCTGCATCATGCCCGCAGTATCAGGATGCTGAATACCTCGAATGTCCAGACCCCCATAAATATCTGCAGTCGATACTGAGATAGGAGGCTTTGCTAACACAACCCAGCAATTCGGTGGAACGGGTAAGTGTTGAATTTGTTCACCGCGTCCGGAAGCAAGTGCTGTTCCGCCATACACACAAAACGGGATGTCCGAACCAATACTTGCACCGAGTACCGCTAACTCGTCCAATGAGAGTCCAAGATTCCACAATCTATTTAATCCTCTTAAGGTAGCAGCTGCATCGGAACTACCACCCGCTAAGCCTGCAGCAACCGGAATGTTTTTGTCGAGAGTGATTTCCACACCACTTCGGATATCAAATTTTTTCCTTAGAATGTCTGCTGCTTGCCACGCTAGATTGCGTTTATCATTCGGTACAAACCGTTCCGAAGAACGGATTGTAATGCCTCGATCTAAAGGTTTTAACCAAATACGATCTGCTAGGTCCACTGTTGTCATTATCATTTCAACTTCATGAAAACCGTCCGGACGTTTTTGTAGGACATCGAGCGTTAAATTTATTTTAGCTGGCGCTTTTTCAGATACCATACTCATCTGGCTGCCTCCATTCAAACTTCATTGCTCACTATTTTACCATAGGAGGGTTTAAAAGTGCCTAGATTCGATAAAAAAACAATGGTTGAATACAAAAAAAGAGCCGTGCAAGGCACACAGTGTGCATAGCAACAGCCCCTTTTGTCAGCCTTACGTTGGATTTGGGTCGTACAAGGTCCAATGAACATTATTGTGGTCGATCTTTATCCGCCATACCTTGTCCTGCCATCTCAATTGCGCGCTTCACCATGTTGCCCGCATCTCGAGACTTGATGCCTCCCCAACCTTCACGTTGAACCACATCGTAAAATCCAAGTTCTTTTGCAATCTCTTCTTTAAGTTGCTCAGACATTACGCCGTTTCTTCTCGCCATTTAGGTTTCCTCCTTCTTGGCTGACAAGTGTAGTATGAACATGAACCACAAAAAAACACCTCCTACTTTCAAAGGAAAGTAGGAGGTGTTTTGTTTAAAAATAAATCAAAAATGATAAAAGTGCTATTTAATCTCAAACGCTGTGGTGTCTCCACCGTCCAGTATCGTTATTTCAACTGCTTCAGTTAAAATATCCGCATAGCTGTATGATACCCGTTCAAACGCATTTTCGTCCTGATCAAGTTCCACTACAAATACCGCACGATACGTGTCACGAAGGATTCCAGCTCTTTCGATCGTTTTTTTACGACCGCCGTTTGCACGAAGGTGCAGACGTTTTCCTAAGTGAGCATCCAATGACTTTTTAATGTCCGCTAATGTTTTTGGCACGTCGCTTCCACCTCACTGTGTATTATCATAACACAGTTAAAAAGTTCTGTCAATTAAAATTTAAATTTTAACAGGTTGAAATCCTCTTTGTCAATCCTTTTATAGCAATTTCTCACCTTTCGACATTCTTTTTTTCTTAAAATAGTCATAACTTCAGGATGCCTTACTTTTCGCTACTATAAAACTCCTCATACAAAGCATTCGACAGGTTCGCGAATTCTTCAATAGAAAGAGTTTCTCCTCTTCTTACTGGATCTATTCCTGCTTCAGTAAGTGCAGCAATGATTGCTTCCTTCTTCGCCTTTCCTTGAGGAAGAGACGTTTGTAAGTTATTTAAGATGGTCTTTCGTCGTTGCACAAAAGATCCTCTCGCCACTTGAAATAGAAATTCTTCATTAATAACTGAAGCAGGTGGTTGTGCTTTTCTCGACAAACGAAGGACAGCAGACTCTACGTTAGGCTGTGGCATGAATACCGTTCTTGGGACAACCATCGAAACCTCTGCGTCCATATAATACTGAATCGCAATCGAGAGAGATCCATACGCTTTTGTGCCCGGAACAGCAGTGATACGATCAGCCACCTCGTGTTGCATCATAATGACCATTCGCTCAATGGGTACCTTGCCCATCAAAAACTTCATAATGATCGGTGTCGTGACGTAGTATGGGAGGTTTGCAACGACGGTCACTTCATCAACATCTGAGAATTGTTCTTCAATAGCCGCGTTTAAATCAACGTCCAGTATGTCTTGATGAATGACTGTGACGTTTGAGTAGGGAGAAAGAGTATCTTCTAAAACTGGTAGCAAACGATCATCTATTTCATAAGCGACAACTTTACCTGCTGCACGTGCAATATGTTCTGTAAGTGCACCAATACCCGGTCCAATTTCGATGACACCCGATCGCTTATCGATACCAGCATGATAAATGATGTTTTTTAATATATTCGGGTCGATCAAAAAGTTCTGCCCTAAACTTTTTTTAAAAGAAAATCCGTGCTTTTCCAGAATTTCCTTTGTTCTTGCGGGGGTTGCGATGTCTTTCACCATTCTTGTTCCTCCTCGTCTATCTTTAAAAGTGCCTGCATGAGCACAGTTTCACTAATCCGAAACATGGTAAGCCGTTTTTGGAGTCCTTTACCATTCACATGACCAATTTTCAAAAGCTCACTTAAGCGATCACGGCGCTTTTTAGCTTCAGGATGCCCAATTAAACGTGCTTCAATTAGTAGTTCGCGCGGTGTTTCTTCTATTATAGTTGTATCAACTGTGTAGACGGCTTGGAGAGCAGTTCTAATGTCCTCATCCGTGGCATGCTCAATTCCAACTTTTTTTCCGTTCTTCGCAATCGCACGATCTCTTGTTAAGAAGGCATGCTTAACTTCTGGAATTTGTTGTTCGATGATTGCTCGGATTCTTCTACCAGGATAGTCCGGATCCGTAAATACAATAACCCCACGTGTATCTTGAGCATGACGAATTTTAGTAAGGGCTTCTTGACTGACTGCTGAACCATTGGTTTCGATGGTATCTGCTCCAGTTGCCCGCTTTATGGCAATCGTGTCAGACTTTCCTTCGACGACGATAACTTCTTTTATATCCACTGTATTCCTCTTTCCTGAAAATAAGTCTTCTTCAATTCTAACGGCTGTACCCATTATTGTACAGAATACGTAAATACCACAACAATCCGCATGGCTAGTTTCAAGCCATGCGGATTGTTGGACCTACCTCTATAGACTGTGCGGCGTGCTATTACTTTAATACTTTGATCTTTACTTGACGTCTACCGAACTTTTTGGCAACAGCGTCATTAGGTACGTGCAAATCGATACGATTGCCTTTTATAGCACCACCTGTATCGCCAGCAATTGCGTAGCCGTAGCCCTCAACCCATACCTTTGAACCGAGTGGAATGACACTCGGATCGACCGCTATGACTTTCAAGTTCGGATTGGCAGCTAAGTTAATGCCAGTAGCAGTAATCCCACTACATCCCGTGCAATGTGCTGTATAAGCAGTTGCGTTCATATACATCACTTTGCCGGACTCACTTCCATTTCCACGTGAAACACTAGTCTTCACAGTAGAAGATTTCGGTGCTGCACTTGCAAGCGCAACTTTCGAACCTACAGAAACTACTTTAGTTTTTGGATGTGCGACAACGTGCTCACGCATAAGCTTACGTGATACTTCTTTTCCGTTCTCTTTGACGATTTCGAATCTCTTTCTGACTTTACCATTTTCACCTTCTCGGACAACCTTTTCTCGTCCTTTCAGTAAACTATCGTCAGTACGTGTTTTCACGTCAAAATCCGTCGGCTCTTCCACTACATCGGTGACCTTTTCCACACGAACAATTGAGACAACAGATTTCGGTAGCAGCATTTGCTCCTTATCACTTTCCAATCGATCCAACTCACTAAGTTGAATGTTCTCGTTCTTTAAAAAGTCAGCGACCGTAGTCGAAGTGGACCATACTTTTGTAGACTTCTCACCGTCTTTAAGTGTAACTTGGAACGCTTTGTCAATCGATATTTCATCTGAATTACCAACTCTACTCTCTAGGCTTGGTTCAACTGAATCATGATCTGCCAGTTCCACACCCGCTTCATTAAGGATGTCTTTTACTGTAGACTTGGTCGTCCAAATCGTCGTTGAGTCGTTATTCATATTTATTGCAACGGGTTTTGCCTGTTTCCAATCAATCGTCATTCCATCTTTGATGGATGTTGTTGCTGAGGGTGAAATTACGTCGTGGGACCCAATCTCTATATCACGCTGTGCCAGTACATCTTTAACTGTTTTCGCGTGTGTTTTAAATTCTACTGTTTCGCCACCCGCTTCAAGCGTGATGTTTTTCTTCGTGCCTTCGTAGAAAGCAAAAGAAAGAACAGTTATAAAAATCGCTAGTATCGCTATGCCAGCTGCGATTTTTTGTATCCTCAGTGATTGAAAGAATTGGTTTCCCATGGTACGTTTCGTCATGAAAAAAATCTCCTCCTTATTCACTCGGCTGATTATATAGGCTCAATTTCACGCTGTCAACCGTTCTAACTTTCCCGCATAGGAATGCCGGAAGTCACCTATCTTCAAAGAATGGGTGATTCTCCCGGCAAATCAAGTCAGTTGATGGCAAATAATTTCATAGCATTTTGAGTAGTAATTTGAGCTACCTCTTTGAGTGATATTCCTTTTAGTTCTGCGATTTGTTCTGCAACTAGTGCAACATATGCAGGTTCGTTTCTTTTACCACGGTGTGGATGGGGTGCAAGATATGGAGCGTCTGTTTCTACAAGTAAATACTCGAGAGGAATTTCAGTCGCAACTTGTTTCGGCATCTTGGCATTTTTGAATGTCACCGGGCCTCCGAGCGAAATCATAAAGTTCATATCTATGCATTGTTTAGCAGTTTCTACACTTCCACTAAAGCAGTGCATAATGCCACCCGTCGTTCCGGCTTCTTCTTCTTGCAAGATTTGTACGACATCCGCTGTTGCATCTCGATTATGAATGATAATCGGCAAATCCACTTTTTTAGCAAGTTGTATTTGCTTTCGAAACAGTTCTTGCTGAACCTCTTTTGGTGACTTATCCCAATGATAGTCGAGTCCAGTTTCTCCGATTCCAACAACTTTCGGATGTGCCGCTAACTCTTCAATCCATTGTAAATCTTCTTCGGTACAATCGATTGCATCAACCGGATGCCAACCGACCACCGCGTATATAAAGCTATGTTTTTCTGTAAGCTCCATTGCTCTGGTAATGGTGGGGCGGTCAAAACCGACAACAACCATTCGTTCAACACCTGCGTCAAGTGCGCGCTGAATAACTTGGTCTATGTCTTGTTCATACTGGTTATCATTTAAATGGACATGTGTGTCTATTAACATTTCTATCGCCTCACATAAGTTATAGTGTACTGCCCTGTCTTTACACAAACATCGCAGTTTCATTACAAAACGGTTACAAACAAAAGACAACAGCGGCTCTCCGAAGAAAGCCGCTGTCCTATATTATTTTACACGCGATCCATTTGCAAGAGATGCGTCTGCTGTAGCGAGTTTTAACACTCCGTCTGACGTACCAGCTAATATCATCCCTTGAGACAATTCGCCCCGCAATTTAACGGGTTTTAAATTAGCTACCACAATTACTTTTTGTCCAACCAATTGGTCTGGATCGTAATGTTCAGCAATACCTGAAACTACTTGTCTCTGCTCATAACCTAAGTCGACTTGCAACTTCAATAATTTGTCCGCTTTCGGTATCTTTTCACACGCAGTTACCGTTGCAATTCTCAAATCGATGGCATTGAATGCGTCAATTGTAATTTCAGGAGTTTCCTCCACCAATTTTTCTTCCTTAGGCTCTTCTTTTTCTGCTTCTTTAGGAGCGGTAATCGCCATTTGTTCTTTAATGTATTGAATTTCAACTTCATTATCCAGTCTAGGGAAAATTGGTACGCCCTTTTCAATAACTTTCGTGTTTTCTGGAATAGTATTGAAATCGCCTAACGTGTCCCATGCCAATCGGGATTCGTCTAAGCCGAGCTGCTCTATAATCTTTTTCGGTGACTCGGTCATGAATGGTTGTAACATCACTGCGATATGGCGTAGTGACTGTGCTAAGTGGACCATTACAGAGGCAAGCTTTCCGCGATCTGCCTCTTCTTTTGCAAGAACCCAAGGTGACGTTTCGTCAATATATTTATTTGTTCGCGATACGAGTGACCATAGCTCGGAAAGCACAATACTGAACTGCATTTTCTCAAGAGACTCTTCATACTTTTGCACAGTAGATGTCATTGCGGATTGAAGACTTTCGTCAAACTCCGTTGGCTCTGTGAGTTCAACAGGCACCACACCATCAAAATATTTGTTTATCATAGAAACTGAGCGGTTCAACAAGTTTCCTAAGTCATTGGCTAAATCATAATTCGTTCGTTCAACGAATGATTCTGGAGAAAACGTTCCATCTTGACCAAACGGTAGTTCACGTAATAGGAAGTAACGAGTCGCGTCCAGGCCGTAACGTTCTACAAGCATATCTGGATAGACGACATTTCCTTTAGACTTGGACATTTTACCGTCCTTCATCATGATGAATCCGTGTGCAAATACTTTCTTCGGTAGCGGTAAGTCTAGTGCCATCAAGAAAATCGGCCAGTAAATCGTGTGGAAACGAACGATGTCTTTACCAACCACTTGAACGTCAGCTGGCCAGTACTTGTTAAATAGCGAATCATCATCCGACAAGTATCCAAGTGATGTAATGTAGTTGGTTAACGCATCGACCCATACGTAAATGACATGCTTCGGATCTCCTGGTACTTTAATGCCCCAGTCGAAGGAAACACGCGACACGGATAAGTCCTCAAGACCCGGTTTAATGAAGTTATTAATCATTTCGTTTTTACGAGATTCCGGCTCGATGAACCCTGGATTGTCTTCGTAATATTGAAGAAGGCGATCGGAATACTTTTTCATATTAAAGAAATACGACTCTTCAGCTATGCGTTCTACAGGACGCCCACAATCTGGACAATTCCCATCTACTAGCTGCGCTTCAGTGAAATAGGATTCACACGGAATACATTTCCACCCTTCGTATTCCCCTTTATAGATATCTCCATTATCGAGAAACTTTTGGAAAATCTTCTGGACAGTCTTTTTATGACGCTCTTCTGTTGTTTGGATGAAGTCATCATACGTAATGTCCATCAACTTCCATATCCGTTTTGCATAGTCAGCGATGTCGTTGACGTATTCTTGAGGAGGACGTCCTGCTTCTTCTGCTTTTTCTTGAATCTTTTGTCCGTGCTCGTCCATTCCCGTCAAGAAGCGTACATCGTATCCCCGGAGTCTTTTGTAACGTGCCATCGCATCGGATGCCACGGTTGTATACGCCGTACCAATATGAAATTTACCACTTGGATAATAAATCGGTGTTGTAATATAAAATGTCTTTTTCTGTTCAGCCACTGCAATTCCTCCTGTACCCTTATCGATTATTTCATTTTATCGAACTTCTGATAATTTAGCTATGGTGAGGTGTGTAAAGATTGTATCGATTTCACAGAAAATCCGTACCTTCACTATCATTTAAATGTTTTTCAAATACTATTCTGGGCAATGTAATCCTTGAACCCTTGACACATCCAGACCTTTTTTGAAATAAAGAGCGGATTTCCCTTTACTATTAACTATCTCCAATTCAAAAACAGCTTATTCTTTCCTTGAATAAGGAAGAATAAACTGTTTGTTAGTCTCGATTCAATTTAACAGATGAATTTATTATAAGTGACCTTATTGTTTCTCTTTCAAACTTTTTTCAAATTCCTTCTTAACACGATGCAGAAGCTCAGCGTCTGTTAACAATCTATAGCCTGTTGACGCCAAAACCTTTGCACCTTTTATGAGTGCTTCATCTCCAACAGGTGATTTTGCAGCTTCTCTAAACTCATCCGTATGGGCAACTAAGTCATCCGGGCCAATCTTTATATAAGGATGCGCTGTGGGGACTTCATAACTAATATTCCCGGCATCTGTAGAACCCTTACCTATTTTCTTATCAGTATGAACGACTTCACCGAACGTTTCTAATTCCTCATGTAAAACTTCATCTAATACAGAGTTCAACACAAAATCTTTGACTTCATTTTGGAATCGTTTTATTTCAACTTTAGCTCCTGTCGCAAGTGCTGCACCCTCAGCTATAGCTCGAACCTTAGCAGAAGTTTCCTCGGTTTTTGACCACGTTTTCGCTCGGATGAAAAATCGTGCGGATGCGTATTCCGGAATTATATTAGGAGCATCTCCGCCATGTGTAATGATTCCGTGGATTCTTACATCCGATGGAAGCTGCTGACGAAGTGCGTTTATTCCATTAAAGAGTTGAATAACCGCGTCCAATGCATTGATTCCTTTTTCAGGTGAACCTGATGCATGCGCAGGCTTTCCGTAAAAATGGAAGTCTAGCGGGTCAACAGCTAATGTCTCACTCGTCAATGCTGTTTTCCCAGATGGATGAATCATAAGTGCTGCGTCGACACCTTTTAAGTAGCCATGTCTGACAAAGCTTCCTTTTGCACTTCCATTCGGACCGCCTTCTTCAGCAGGCGTGCCCAGCACAACGATCTGTCCTCCACTCTCGGATAGTATTTTTGAACAAGCAATCCCAGCAGCTACACTAGTTGTACCAATAATATTATGCCCGCACGCATGGCCTAATCCTGGGAGTGCATCGTATTCCGCAAGAAAAGCGATGGTGGGTCCTGGAACACCACTGTCTTTCACCGCGTAAAATGATGTTTCATGTCCAGCAACGGCCGTTGTAACTTCAAAACCTTCATCCTTTAATAGCTTGACATGTTTCTCGCTAGCAAAGAATTCTTGGTTTCCGATTTCAGGTGTGGCATGGATTTCTTGACTCGTTTGAATGTATAGATCCCGGTTCGATTCAATTGAACTTACAATAACATCACGATTAGAAATAATTGTGCTCATAATAATTTCCCTCCCTTATAGTCCTTTATAGACTTTTAGTAACTCTTTCTTTGAAATATCAACTACGACAGAACCGCCATTTGTATCTGCCTCCACCGCTTTTTTCACATCTTCTTCATGATACAGCTCAATAATTCGCTGATAGGTTTCATTGTTCTTATCTGCTGACCTAGCTGCAAAGATATTTACATATGGCAATGTATTTTCATCACTGCTGTCTTCTAAATAGATAGGATCTTTCACCGGATCAAACCCTGCTTGCCCAGCGACTCCATTATTAATGACAGAAGCAGCAACATCCGGCAGTACACGCGGAGTTTGTTGAGCTACTATTGGATAAATGTCGAGTTTTCTTGGATTTTCGACAATTTTCGACGGATCTCCGAACAATCCGAAATCATTTGCTAGTCTAATCAGGCCTGCGGATTCTAGTAATTTCAAAGCACGTGCTTGGTTAGATGGATCATCTGGGATTGCGATACGTGCTCCATCTTCAATATCGTCAATTGACTTCAGCTTTTCTGAGTAAATCCCCATCGGCGCAATGATTGTGGCACCAATTGGTGTTAAGTCTGCATTATTCTCTTTTGTGAACTGACTTAAAAATGCAATGTGCTGGAATGAGTTTAGGTCAATATCTCCATTTGCTAAAGCCTGGTTCGGTAATGTGTAATCGGCAAACTCGATGAGTTCAATTTCAATTCCTTCTGCTTTAGCTTTCTCTTTAAGGATTGGCCATACTTCACCATCTGACCCCGTCACACCAATTTTCACCGTTTTCGAATCTTTTTCTTGTCCCGATGTCTTTTGGCTGCAAGCTCCAAGTGTTAATAACAGTAAAATAGTTCCTAAGTAGATAATTGCTTTCTTCATTTTATAATCTCCTCCAAGTATGTGTTTGATCAAAAAACTAACGTCTCATAACCTTTCTGGAAAACGTGTTTCCTATCCATTGAGCGACTTGGACAAGAATAATTAGAATGACTACCGTAACCAACATGACACTTCCATCGAAACGCTGATATCCGTATGTCATTGCGACGTGTCCCAATCCCCCTCCTCCGACGGTACCTGCCATTGCTGAGAAGTCGATTAAACTAATTGTTACAAATGTTAAACCAAGAATTAGAGGACCGAGAGCCTCTGGTATTAGAACTGTAAAAATGATTTGAAAAGGGCTTGCCCCCATCGCTTTAGCTGCCTCCACAACACCAGGATCTATTCCTACCAAGTTATTTTCCACAATCCTAGCGATTCCAAAAGAGGCTGCAATCGTCATTGGAAAGATAGCCGCCCACGTTCCGATTGTGGAACCTACAACTGCCCTTGTAACAGGACTTAATGCAACAAGGAATATAATGAAGGGAATCGGGCGAATGATATTGATGAGGATATTCAATGTTTGAAACACCCATTGCTTTTCTAAAATATTTCCTTTTCTCGTTACGTAAAGCAGTAAACCGATACTTATTCCTAATATTGAGCCAAAGACGAGCGTTGCAATGACCATGAGAACTGTCTCACCGGTCGACTCTATAATTCTTGGCCAAAATGTGGTCCAATCAACTTTCATGAACAGCAACCTCCTCAATCTCTACGCTTTCCTTCAATGAAGCAATTAGTAGGCTTACAGATTGCTCATCTCCATCGAATGAAACTAACAAATTCCCAAAAAACTTCTCCTGCAGTTCACGTATGGATCCATAAACAATGTTGAAATTCACACCAAACTTTTGAGTGAGCCTTGAGAGAACTGGATCGCCAGCTACTTCACCTTTAAAAATCACTCGATACAGTTTTTTCCCTCCCTTTGCACGCCACTCCTTAAGCAATGCATTTGAAGGTCGATCCTGTTGTACTGACTGGATGAAACGTCTTGTCGTTGGATGCTGTGGATTTGTAAATGTGTCGAATACAGAACCTGTTTCAATCACTTCTCCATCCTCCATCACAGCGACACGATCACATATTTCTTGAATGACATGCATCTCATGTGTGATCAGTAGAATCGTAATTCCAAGCTCCTTGTTCACTTTTTTTAGTAGTCTAAGAATGTCAGCTGTCGTATCCGGGTCTAAAGCTGAGGTAGCCTCATCGCAAATTAATATATCAGGCGATGTAGCGAGTGCTCTTGCGATACCCACCCGCTGTTTTTGACCACCGGAAAGTTGTTCCGGGTAATCATTCGCTTTATCAGACAGTCCCACAAAGTCCAATAGTTCTGCTACTCGCGCAGTCACTTCTTTTTTCGCTACGCCCCCAAGTTTTAGTGGGTATGCCACATTCCCTGCAACCGTTCGGGATGTAAACAAATTAAAGTTCTGAAAAATCATCCCGATTCGACGACGAAGCTTTCTTAGATCTTTTTGAGAAAGTGTTGCTAGGTCTACTCCTTGTACTTGAATAGAACCCGTGGTCGGACGCTCCAGCATATTAACGAGTCGAAGCAATGTACTTTTCCCTGCACCACTAAACCCGATAATTCCGAAGATTTCTCCTTGTGCAACGGACAAACTCACGTCCTTAACCGCCGTCACCTCTCGCTTTCCTAGTTTAAATGTCTTAACCGCCTGTTTAAATTCAATCATGCTGGGCCCCCTTTTCTTACTGTAATGATTCTGTGCAGCAATGAGCGCAGTCATCGAACTTTCTTTTGGTTGAACGAAAAAAGCCCTCTTTTTTCTCATTAGAACGAGAAAAAAGAGGGCTTCAATATAATATGAAACCATCTCCGTTCTCATCTTCCAAATGCATAAAGCATTTGCAGGAATTGGCACAGTGTTCATGTGTAATGAACCCGCTGCCGAGATGTCATAGGGCCTGCCCCTCGATCTCTCTGGATAAGAAAGTGATGTATTGCTATTCGATTGTGCAAGAATTATTTTCAACTATAAAGTGAGTAACACGGAAAGTCAACCTCTTTTTAATTTTAAGAAAGTTTTATGTAAAATACTTTCTAGCCACTCAAAATCTGCAACTTTCATTCACATTTATGTGCGTTTTTCATGTATCTATTATTCATTAAATAGTTTATAGGCTTCGCTATTGACGTTAATTGGAAGACTTGGTATGATAATAGACAGACAAGAGAAAAATGTCGAAATCTGACGAATCACCATTTTACTTTAGGAGGAAACCTGATATGAAATCTACTGGAATCGTACGTAAAGTCGACGAACTTGGTCGTGTAGTTATCCCTATCGAATTACGTCGGACACTCGGCATAGCTCAAAAAGACGCACTAGAAATTTATGTGGATGACGACAAAATCATCTTGAAGAAATACATGCCTAACATGACGTGTTCAGTAACTGGAGAAGTTTCAGATGACAACTTAACACTCATCGATGGTAAACTGATTCTTAGTCCTGAAGGTGCTAAGCAACTTATTGCTGAAATCGAAGACAAAATGTCTTGATTTAATGATTTTATTTCAATAACATCTGTGCCTATTCAAGTAGGCACAGATGTTATTTTTTTATTCAACGTGATATGCCTGGTAAATCTCCCTTTTACTCACACCCCGATCGGCTGAGGTTTCACGAATTGCTTCTTTTGATGTGTATCCTTTTTGTTCTATCAATTGTTCAACGTGTTCAACCGGAGTTAACGCACTCCACCATACTTCCTCAGTTTCTGATTTCACTTCATCTGTACCTTCTACGACTAAACAAAATTCTCCGCGAATCTCTGTTGATTCTGCCCAGTTAAGTGCCTCTTCAACTGTCCCCCTAACAAATTCTTCATAACGTTTTGTTAGTTCTCTCGCAAGTGTAATACGCCGATTCGGTCCAAACTGTTCTTTCAATGCACGCAACGTATCTTTCAATCGATGAGGTGCCTCGTAAAAGAGTAAAGTCTCTTGTCGATTCTGTAACGCTTCCAACTGAATACGACGCTTCTTCTTCTGTCTATCTAAAAAACCGAAAAACAAAAAGGGCTGTGTAGGAATACCAGACGCAACTAATGCACTAATGGCTGCATTCGGCCCAGGTACAGGTACGACTGCATAACCGTCTGCGATTGCTTTTTCTGCAATATCGGCACCAGGATCTGAAATACAAGGCATCCCCGCGTCACTCACGAGCGCAACGGTTTTACCATCTGCCAACAACTCTAAAATCTTTCTCCCCCCCACCTCTAGATTGTGCTCATGGTAACTCATGAAAGGCGTGTCAATTTCAAAGTGATTCGATAACTTCACAGTATTTCTAGTATCCTCAGCCGCAATCATGTCTGCTTCTTTTAAAATGCGGATAGCACGAAAACTCATATCTTCCAAATTCCCAATTGGTGTACCTACTAAATACAGCACACCCTTCTCGTATTCCGCACTTTTTTGTGTAATCATTCGCCTGCCTCCTCTTGTTCCAAATACCGTTCTTTAGCGGGTCGCGTCAACTGTTTGAAACGGTACTCAGCTTGCATCGCTTCCCGCTTCGTCTCAAACTTTTCGTGATGAATGCAACGAACAGGCCTTCTTGCCCTCGTATATTTTGCTCCTTTACCTGAATTATGCATGGCAACCCTACGTTCTATATCCGTTGTGTATCCTCCGTAGTAGGAACCATCCTTACATTCAAGTACATAAAACAGATGGTCATGCTTCTGTTCCATACAACAATTTCCTCACTTCTTCAGTATACGTACCGTCCTGTTGATAAACATATAGCGGCGGAAGTATCTTCAAATCAGGCTTCCCATCTTTCGTCGCTTCGATTAGCAACGTATTCGCTTCCTTTCCTTCTTTCGGATATACAAATTGAATACGCTTCGGCTCCAGCCGATTCGCTCTCATCGAAGTTATAATATCCAGTAACCTTCCTGGACGATGGACAAATGCCGCTTTCCCGCCTTGCTTAAGTAATTCACTCGCAGAACGAACCGCTTGATCGAGAGTCAGTTTTACTTCGTGCCGAGCAATGGTCAGCGGTTCTTTTTGATTTTGTTCACTATTTTCATACGCTTTAAAGTACGGTGGATTGCATGTCACTACATCATATTGATCAAACCCTATTTTAGAGGCGATACCAATGACGTCGTCACATAGCATTGTAATCTGCTGCTCCAGCTGATTATAAGCAATACTACGACTTGCCATATCCGCTAGTTGTTTTTGCAACTCCACCGCTATAATATCCGCTGAGGTTCGTGCACTTAAAAACAGCGGAATTGCGCCATTCCCTGCGCACAAATCCACGATTTTTCCGCGTCTTATGGGCATATAAGCAAAACGTGACAGAAGTACAGCATCTAGTGAAAATGAAAAAACAGATGGGCTCTGGATAATTCGCAGATCTTCTGCAAGTAAGTAATCGAGGCGTTCGTCACCTCGTAATTCAATTGGTTCCATCGGATACTCCTTTAAGAGAATAGTGACTTCATAATATAGAAAAACCGACACCTAGATAGTAATAGGGATCGGCTAAAATTCACAAATTTTGTTTACTTAGAAACGAGAGACAAAACAGACAATCTTCACCTTTACGGGTGCTTCCATAATGGACATTGCACACGTGGAATCCCTCATTATAAATACGAGCCAAATTGTCTACGCCTTCGCCAACGTCTGCCCGTTGCGAGCGTTCTGCGTTTTTTTTGTCAGTAGCAGCTTGTTGATCCAACTCGTCCAGACGTGCGCGCAGATGATGATTCTCAAGTTGAAGTGAATGGTTTTCTTCCGTCATCTTGGCAACAAAACCGATTATTTCACGGAATTGCTTGTGCATAGAGTCGAGTTGTTGTTCGTATTCGATTACCTTATCGAGAAAGTTCCCTTCTTTCAACTTTGTCACCTCATCACTTCATCAATTGACGGGCTGTCCCGTCTTCTTCGACAGTTCTTCCCAAGCATATTCAAGTGTTTGGTCTTGGTCGGTTAACTTCACTTTCAGCAAACGCTCAAGTAAGTTTAGACCGACAACCTTCCCTGAGCCATCTGGCGTTTCAATACGTGCACCAATATCAGGCATGAGTGCTTTGGCTTCCTCATATTCATCGTTTTCATATTTTAAACAGCACATCAATCTTCCACATAATCCCGAAATCTTTGAAGGATTCAATGATAGATTTTGATCTTTTGCCATTTTAATAGAAACCGGTTCGAAATCACCTAAAAATGTAGAACAACAAAGCATTCTGCCACAAGGACCAATTCCGCCAAGCATTTTAGCTTCATCTCTTACACCGATTTGGCGTAGCTCAATCCGAGTTCTGAAGATAGATGCTAAGTCCTTCACCAAGTTTCTGAAATCGACTCGACCTTCAGCTGTAAAATAGAAAATCACTTTATTACGATCAAATGTATATTCCACATCGACAAGTTTCATATCAAGTTTGTGCTCTTGGATTTTGGCGACACATGTAGTAAATGCTTTTTGGGCATCCAGTTGGTTTTCTTCCACCTTATCCTTATCCTCTTTGCTGGCGGGACGAATCACTTTCTTTAAAGGCAGAACTAAGTCTGAACCATCCATATCCACCATCATGCTAACCACTTTCCCATACTCTGTACCACGTGCAGATTCGACGATTACGTAATCATCGACTTTCAAGTCATAGTCCATTGGGTCAAAATAATGTATTTTACCCGCTTTTTTAAAGCGGATTCCTGCAACGTTATACAACGAATAACCCCTCCTGCATACTGAGCACCAATTGCTCCATTAAAAGCGTCCGGTGCATATTGCGATGCAATTGCTTTTTTGCCTGCAAAACTGATTCCAAGATTGTGGACAACTGATCATAAGTCATTTTCATTGCTAGACTGGTTATGAATTCATCTAAATCCGGGTATGCGGGTGTTGCAGACAGTCCCGCTTTCTTCGCCACAATATCACGGTACATGTACAGAAGCAAGTCCAGCCCCATCTCGGTATCTACTTTTTCTTTCAAGAATGGCGCCCATTCAGACTGGATGAGTAATAATGCGTCTGTCACGTTCAAATCGATGGCTTGAACTAATTTTACCACTGTTTTTCGCAAACTTACAAACTGCTCGTCTAATGCCAGTTCAGCAGCACGGGTTGAATCTGCAGTAAGTGAAGTTACCGTAGCTGCAAGTGATGGAGAAATCCCTTCAGCTTTCAAGGTTTCCAACAGCTGTTCCCGCTGTGGTGGAAGGAAAGAGATACGCTGACATCTAGACTGAATTGTAGGCAATACCATATGATAGGCATCTGTCAGCAATATTGCAGTCACATCTCCTTCAGGTTCTTCTAAAAACTTGAGGAGTGCATTAGCTGCGGCTGTATTCATTCGATGAGCATAATCAATCATATAAATACGGCGTCCACTCTCATATCCCTTTTTCGTCATAACTGTGAGTAATCCTGCCATTTGTTCTTTTTTTATGTCTTGACCATCAGGTTCAATCGTTAAAATGTTTGGGTGATTTCCTGAAGCAACGCGCTTGCAGGCGCTACATGTTCCACATGGAACATCCTCGTTTGGTTGTTCACACAATAATAATTGGGCGAAGTATAATGCAGCCTCTTGTTTCCCAATCCCTTTTTCACCATCAAATATATAAGCATGACCAATCCGATGATTGCGGTAGGCAGCACTGAATCTAGCAGCAACTGCCGGCTGTTCGGTAGCGATTCGACTGTTTAACTGATTTTCCATACGGCTGCCCCCTTTCGTATAAAAAAGACGTTTTCTTATGTATCAGAAAACGTCCTCATGTATATAGATTGATGAGAAGTCCTTTGATTTCACCAATTTTAGCGAGAAGTTCCACGGATGACTCTTCATCTTGAAGCAATTGTTCCGCTAATTCGATTAGCTTCTGGTCAATTGTCTCAACAATTTTCAGCCGCCGTCCTTCTCCGTACTGGTTCCACGTATGTGACTGTTTCAGACCTAGACCGGTTTCGACAGACTCTTTTAGAAAACGTTTGACGAGCATTTTAAATTTAGCCATGTCCCGCAAGTTACGAGACCGGGCAAGCCGGTCACCTGCGCTGGAAATGTCGCCAAGTAGACGAGTAATCTGTTCTCCATGCAGGCGTGATTCCTGTTTTTGAACCATTTGACCAAATCGCTCCCCACCTTGAGGAGACTTTAACGGGTCGTTACGCAATTTATCGAGACCCGTGCGATACTCATTATTAACTTTCATTAAAATTCACTCCGATATGAATCAGAAATGACGGAATTGTTCAATTGGCAGAACGAAAACCGTTGCGCCACCGACTTCAACTTCAACTGGATATGGGATATAGGAGTCAGCGTTTCCGCCCATTGGTGAGACGGGAGCTACCATTTGATCACGCGAACGACAGTTATCTCGAATGAGGTCCAACGCTTTCGGGACAAGACTATCGTCTGTACCGATCAAAAACGTCGTGTTCCCTGATTTCAAAAATCCACCTGTACTTGCCAATTTCGTTGCACGAAAGTCACCTTTCGTCAATGCCGATGAAAGTCGATTACTGTCTTGGTCTTGTACTACTGCCACTATAAGTTTCACGAGGTATCTCTCCTTTTCCGCTTTCTTTTATTATATCATGAAATGCCTTAAGAAATGAATGATGCAATCGTTTTCCAGACAATTTCTGTAACTTCTTCTACTGAACCGCTCGCGTCAATGGGTTGAATCCGTTTTGGAAACCGTTTCTGTACGAGACGGTAACCTTCTGCAACGTCTTTATGAAATTGCAGCGTTTCATTATCCAAACGATTTTGTTCCCTTTCACCACTCGCTGCAATTCTTGCTAAACCGGCTTCCGGGGATAAGTCAAAGTAAATTGTATGGTCAGGCATGAGTCCATTAATCGCAAATTCGTTAACCGCGAGCACTTCATCGATTCCTAGACCTCTTGCATACCCTTGGTACGCGAGAGAGCTATCAACGAACCGATCGCAAAGGACAATCGCACCCTCTTCCAGAGCAGGGATGACCTTTTCGGTAAGATGTTGTCGTCTTGCAGCTGCGTACAATAACGCCTCTGTCCGACCATCCATTTCTTCATGATCATTATCTAAAATAATCGTCCTGATTTTCTCTGCAATTCGGATTCCGCCAGGCTCCCGTGTTAAAACCGAATATTTTCCTTGTTGTTGCAAACGGTTATAAATTTCTTTAATGACCGTCGTTTTCCCTGCGCCTTCTGGTCCTTCGAATGTGATGAATAATCCTTTAGCCATTCCAATCTTCTCCTTGTGCACTCAACACTTCAAATTCCGTTGCTGGTCCATTTACTCGAACTGCTCCTTGAAACTTTGCCCCTGAATCCATCATATGACATACCTCTTGAATTAGTTGTGCATTCAATTGCTCTCCGCTTAAGACCAGTGGAATTCCTGGTGGGTAGGGAATAATTGCTGCAGCTGCTTGAAATCCATTTGCAGACTCTGCAGGCACCCATTCCGTATCTTTTTTTGAATGGGAACTCGTTGTAATTATCAACTTACGCGACTCTTCCTCATTCGATTCATCCTTTTCAGGAACCTGCACAGAGTCTCTTTGCAAAAGTTGTACCGCTGACTCGACTGCTTCGCAAACGGACTGAGTTGGGTATGAAATCGCTTCAGGTAGCAAAGGAAGTACGAATAACACTTGTCGTTCGTCTGCGAGTTCTGTATAGATCCCCACCTCTTCCAATGAATGCTGAAGTGTATAGCCGGATGCTTCTTTTTGTCGTAGCAGAATTTTCAATGGATCCTCTGTCTCGATCACTTCAAGTGCTTTAATCTTACTGAGCTGATCGATAAATTCACCACGCCATACGAGAAATGCTTGCTTGTCATCCTCTGAATAAGTAGCAATCATCGCCCGGGCATCGTCAAGAGATGCTAGCAACACATACGATGGACTACTTGTTTGTAGCATGGAAAGTATGCGCGTTAGTCGGTCTATATCTACTAGCTGTGAGTTTGCGTGTAGAAAAGATGCTTGGGTCATCGCGGACAATGTTTTGTGCGCCGATTGAACAACAATATCTGCACCGAGTCTAAGCGCAGATGCCGGAAATGGAGTACCTACTACAAAATGCGCACCATGCGCTTCATCTACCAGTACAGGTATACCCTTATCGTGCGATTTTTCAACAATTGTCTGCAAGTCACTACCTGTTGTTCCGTAATAGGTCGGGTATGTAACGACTACGCCTTTTGCATCTGGATACCGTTCTAACGCTTCTTCAACAGTTGTCTTTGAAACTGCGCCTGCTGTGCAAGTTGCTTCGTCCCACTCCGGTGTAAGTAGAACAGCTTGTGCACCTGCCAACTCTACTGCATGAAACACGGATTTGTGTGCGTTGCGTTGTACGAGCAATGTATCCCCCGGTGCACAAACTGTACGGATCATTGCAAGGTTGCCAACTGTAGAACCGTTTACTAGGAAAAAGCTTTGATCCGCTCCATATACATCCGCCAACATCATTTGTGCTTCTGCGAGCATTTCAGTAGGTGCGTGCAGATCATCCAGCCCCGTCAATTCCGTTACGTCGTATCGTAGTGCAGCTTTAAGATCCTCAGGTAGTCCAGAAAGCAAGCCGTGCTTATGTCCGGGTACATGAAAAGATACAGGCTGTGACCCTAGAAAGGTCTGCAGTGCTTCCACTACAGGTTTTTTTGTATGATCCATTCGTTTCTCCTCCTTCCTCATGAGATTCTGCTCCATCTTCTATGTAAAAAAAGTCAGCACACATTGGCTGACTTCGTGGTAGGACATCTTTCAACTATTCATCCTTACAGGAAAACTGCCAGGACTAGTAAAGACGCCAATCCTGGAATACCAAGCACTGCCAGTAAAAAGCCTGATCCAATATTAATCGGCACGTACAACCCAACAAACCCACCTGCGATGTTGAGGATGAATAGAATTAAAAACGCAAAAGCGAGTCTAAACCATAAAATGGACAGTTTTTCAGCCGCTGTTTGCAGTTGGGGCTTGGTCAAACGCAGAACGAAGAGCAGGACAACACCGAGTGCAAGAATTATAGCAACTTTCATAGCAGAAGTTGCCCCCTTTACAATAGACTACTAGCAGTCTATGCAAAGCAATCGTTGTTTAGTTCACTCGATGCCAAGATTTCTAATTTTAGCTTCTTTGTACAAATAGAAATGATTGCTTTCAGCGATTTTTTTTCGAATTACGATTTCCTGATCGAAATCATCTGCATACTTTTCAATCGATTTCGCCTGTTCCCACTCTTCTCGTGTATCTACCATCAATGTCCGTAACTTTTCATCATATTCTCGTTTTAACTTGTGCTTCCGACGGAATAGTCCACCGGACCGCTTCACAGTTGGCGCCGCCCTTCTAATGCCTTAGACAGCGTCACTTCATCGGCGTACTCCAGATCTCCACCAACTGGTAACCCGTGAGCGATTCGACTCGTTGGAATGCCAGACGGTTTCACGAGGCGCGAAATGTACATAGCAGTCGCTTCGCCTTCAATCGTCGGATTTGTTGCAAGAATTAGCTCTTCGACTTCCTCGTCTTGTAGACGTTTCAGCAAGTCGGGGACGTTAATGTCTTCTGGGCCCACACCATCCATTGGCGAAATTGCACCATGCAATACATGATAAAGTCCTTTGTAATCACGCATTTTCTCCATGGCAATAACGTCTTTCGGGTCTTGGACTACACAAATGAGGGAGCGGTCTCGCGACTGGTCCTGACAAATATGACACGGATCGATGTCTGTAATATGTCCGCACACGGAGCAAAATCTTAGATTACGTTTGGCATCAACCAATGCTTTCGCAAAGTCGAGCACTGTATCTTCCTTCATACTCAACACAAAAAATGCCAGCCGGCCCGCAGTTTTCGGGCCGATGCCTGGCAGTTTCATAAAACTGTCAATCAGTTTAGATATCGGTTCAGGATAATGCATGGTTTTGCCTCCTAGAACATCCCTGGAAGGTTCAATCCCTTCGTGAATTGTCCCATCGTAGAGTTCGTTAATTCTTCTGCCTTTTCCATTGCATCGTTAGTTGCAATAACGATCAGGTCTTGTAACATTTCAGCATCTTCAGGATCGATGACTGATGGGTCCACGATGACTTCGACAACTTTTTTGTCGCCTGAGACGATTACTTTCACCATGCCGCCGCCTGCTGCACCTTCTAAACGCTCTTCACCTAGTTTTTCTTGAGCTTCACCCATTTGCTTTTGCATCTTTTGCATTTGCTTCATCATACCTTGCATATTTCCCATACCACGCATTCTTGTTTCCTCCTCTTTAAGTTAAGTTACTCGTCATGGACGGTAATAAATTCTTTACCAAATATTTTTTCTGCTTCCGACACGACCGGGTCTTCTTGTGTCAGTTCGGCGCCATCAAGGAACGCCGGGGGTTCTTCAGACCCTGAAACATCAGTTGGTTCACCGCTAGTCGCGGAGTTCTCCTCTGTTTGAGATGATTGCTTAGACATCCCACTCTTACGGATGAAATCCTCTCTAACTTTAAGCCATCCCTCTTCAGGGACGTAAACTACGTCGTAGGCTTTGCCTGTTTGTTGACGCAACGCTTCCGCAAGACCTGAACGGAGGGATGCATTTTCAGACGCCATGAGACAATGGATTTCATATTTGAATTTTAACACAAACGCGCTATCCGATGCTGCTACTGGCTCTGTTTCTTCCAGCAGTGCGGAATGCGAACGTTGCATCGTCTGCATCATGCGTGCCCATTCTTCCCGGATCACTTGAATGTCCTGCTTAGTCGCAGAACTGAGTACTTGATGGACTTTACCGGTCGGAATCTTGTATGCACGGGCATTATTGGATGAATTTTTGCGTGCTGCTGGTGCTTTCTCGCCCGCTTGTGCAGCATGTCCCCCACCGTTAGCAAGCTGTTGCTGCAATTCTCCAACGATCCGTTCCAGTGTAGCAATCTTTTGTTCCAGTTCAGGAGAAGCTGCTGTTCCGCTTGTTCCTGAATTAGAAGTGCCGCGCGTTTGCACCATCTTCAATAATGCAGATTCAATATACACTTTCGCATGATTAGAGAAACGCATTTCTTGCTGGGTTTCTCCTAGAATGTCGATATAAGCGTACAAAGTATCTGGCTCAAATGCTTGTGCTAAGGCAACGAAACGTTCATCACCCGAAACGACTTCCAGTAAGTCTGTAAGATCAGGCGCCGTCCGCAATAACAGTAAATCTCGGAAGAACGTAATTAAATCCTCCGCTAGACGTGAGACATCTTTTCCTTCTGCAATGAGACGATTCAACAATGTCAGTGCAGCACCAGCATCTTTCGTGAGCAAAGCTTCTGCAAGTTGGTGGAAGATATCTTCCCCAACAGATCCTGTGACGAGTAGCGCCTCTTCTGCAGTGACTCGATCACCACTGAAAGAGACAACTTGGTCCAGCATGCTGAGTGCGTCCCGCATCCCACCTGAAGCTGCTTGCGCGATTACTTTTAGTGCGCTGGCGTCAGCTTCAATGTCTGCATCTTTTAAAACGTGCGTCATGCGCTCCACAATTTCAACGGCTGTAATAGGCTTAAAGTCGAATCTCTGACAGCGAGAAATAATTGTGAGCGGCAGTTTGTGTGGCTCCGTTGTCGCTAGGATAAACACCGCATGTGCAGGTGGTTCCTCCAACGTTTTCAACAACGCATTGAAGGCTGAATTGGAAAGCATATGCACTTCATCGATAATGTAGACTTTATATTTGGAAGAAGCCGGTGCATATCGGACCTTTTCAATGATGTCCCGCATCTCTTCAACACGAGAATTGGACGCTGCGTCAAATTCAATTACATCTGTATTCGATCCTTCTGTGATCGTTCGGCACGTCTCACATTCGTTACACGGTTCTTTGGCGGGTCCGTTCTCGCAATTCAATGCCTTCGCAAAAATTTTAGCGGCACTCGTCTTTCCAGTTCCGCGGGGACCTGAAAATAAGTAGGCGTGGGTCGTTTTGTTATGGAGGAGAGCGTTTTGAAGTGTTTGTTTTACGTGTTTCTGTCCTGACATTTCGTGGAATGTCTGAGGCCGGTATACCCGGTAAAAAGCTTGATAACTCAACCGTCCGCTCCCCTTTCTTTTCGCTTCATTCATTCCTATAAGTATATCACAAACGAACAGATAAGACGTTGTTTGAGAGTGGTGTTTTCAAATGAGTTTTTATGGAGACGAAGAAGTAAGGATTTTGAAAAAATCTGCTTAAAAACATGCAAAAGCCTCTCATCCACATCAGGATGAGAGGCTTTGCTATGTACGCCGTGCACCTTCCTTCGACCGCCGCACATAAGCGTTACTCTTGTCGTTGGCTCGATTTAGGCGACCCCGCGGCACATGAGAAATTCCACTTAATGCTGCTTCCTTCCGGACCTGACATGGTTCATGGGTTCCCATTGCGCGGGACCCAAATGTCAACACTACGTGCAAAAGGCAGACCCTACAATACGGACGGCCTCAGGAAAGGGATTCAGTCTTGCTAGAGCGGATTGCAAGTTATAGGGCACCGCTACCTCCCCACCTAGCACGGCAACTTTTATTATACGAGTAGCCCGTAAAAAAATCAACTTTCACCTATTTGTCTACCGCTCTAAATTTTTTAATGAAAATTGTTGACTTCTTCTCTGATGCCTGATATATTATTACTTGTCTAACACGGAGGTATACCCAAGTTCGGCTGAAGGGATCGGTCTTGAAAACCGACAGGGGTGTCAAAACCCGCGGGGGTTCGAATCCCTCTACCTCCTCCATACATAATTTACAGATCTAAACAATAGAAAAAAGCTGTCCGCCGAAAAGGGAAACCTGATTGTGGACAGCTTTTTTTGTTTTGTAGATAACCTAATAACCCTTACTTTTCAGGATAAATAAGCCATACTTGTGCGAGATGATAATCTCGTCCTCCTTGAAAACGCCAGGGTGTCCAGTTTACATTATTAAACTTCTGAATATAGATTAATTTCAACTGTTGCCATTTGTAATAGCTCATGTTCTTCTAAAACAGTTAGTAGTTCGATTCCCTTTTGAACCCATGGGAATCCGTTATTATCTAAGCAGTTTAAACATATACCTTTACGTACATAACAAACCGCTAATTGTAAATACGCCTTTTGTTTTTTTGATAATAGAATAGCTGTTTCGATCTCTTCCAATGCCTCTACATAGCATTTTTCTTTAATTAGCATTAGCGAAATATTTACACAGAAGTTTATTTTTAAACGCTGTATGTTTTGAAAATCCCCGTACCGTTCAATACTTTTAAATGCTAATTTTTTTATTTCAAGCATTGTTTCAAGTGGAAAAAAATAAAAAATCGAATTTAATAAGTATAAATCCGAAAAGTAAAACTGATTTCTATCTGAAAGTCTTCTCCATACACTTGAGACAGTTGTTTGAAGAATTCTTGTATCAGCAGTGTATAGGAGTATTAAAAAAGCCTCGCATAAAGACTTAATATCAGTAATTAATTGGTCGTCTTTTTTGTGTAAATAGCTTACTGCCATATTAAATAGCTCTTTTATATTTTCTTCATTATTGTAAGAAGTTGAAATGAATTTCTTGAATATCGCATCTTTTTCAGTATGCTTGAAACCATTTTGAATATATAAGACTTCTTCAAATGTTACTTCTAGATTTTCAAGTATATTAGCTAAAGACGAGTAAGTAATATCTGTTTTATTTAACTCGAATTTCGAATAAGCACTTTGCGTCATTACTCCATCTACTACATATTTCTGTGAAAAATCTTTATCACTTCTAATCTTCTTAATAGTTGAACCTATGTTTGTCTGCATCTATTATCACTCCCATAATAGTCATTTGCGACTTTTTTAAAACCATTCTATCCTAATAAAAGTATTATTACATAGAGTGGAAATATTTTTACAAAGACAGGAGGTGCCAACCATGTTAGATTTAATTATTTCGATGTTAGATATATGGTTTATTGGTGGTGGTTAATATCTTCGAAACAAAAGTACAAAACCCTTGTACATGATCCTTAAAATAGTACCTTTCCTATTTTAAATACTTATTTTGGATACATTACACAATGAAATGACTGAATATTGTGATTACTTAAACCGTTTTTTCAACGTATTTACAAAGAAGAACCGAACACGTAAATTAGATATCATTTGTCGGACATTTCAAAGTACCACTGTTGCAAAATTTCTATTGAGTACGTAACTAAGTAATTGGAAGTTGTAAAAGTAATATTTTATTTGTTATCTACAGCCAAGGCGAATACAAATAAATATAAGGGAGTTTTAAGCATGAAAAAAACTATTTTAGCCCTGTCTTTAACAACAACTATGTTATTTACCCAAGCAGGTTCTGCAGAAGCTAGTTCTAGTTTAAATGAAATTTTAAAACTACAGCCTGATATCTCGAAACGAGAATTGCTACAGGATGTTCGAATGATTGCATCTAATACAGGACAGTCAGAACAAAGTATTATTGAGCAAATTTATACGGAGCTAAAAAATGATCAAGACAAGGGTAAAGAGGAGAAATTAGCCCGCTCCGATATGTCTATTTATGGAGGTTCTGGGGGAACTGTAAGTGTGGGTTCTAGTACAAAAGGAAACTTCTATTACACACCTTCACAAACTGCTTATTTAGATCATGGTCATGTTGGTATGTACTTTTCTTCAACAACAATTGTAGAGTCTGTTCCTTCTGCTGGCGTTCGAACAATTTCAACTACTGCACGTAAAGTAGATAGCTCTGGAGCTATGGTTAAATCGGTCACAACATCTACTACAAATCGTAACAACGCTGCAAACTGGGCGAATACTCAGGTTGGACAATCATATTCTTATAATTTTGCTACAAATCGTTCGACGAGTCATACTGGAGCTAAAAACTGCTCCAAATTAATTTGGTCTGCTTATAAACTAAATGGCTCGCTAGATTTAGATGTAGACGGTGGATTAGGTGTTTACCCACGTGATGTTAGAGATGCTAAGGGTACTGCTCTAGTAAGAAACATTTAATCTTTCAAACAAGACCGTCTAAATAATTTGAGACGGTCTTATTTGTTAATCTGGAGGTACTGACTATGAAGAAAAGTATATTAATAGGTGCCGTCTTATTATTTATCGCTATTTTAGTCATTAGTCTTTCAAAAGAAAAAAATATCCCTGATACTTCGTTACTTTCAACAGATGAAATTTCTGAAAAGGAGTTATTACAGAACACTAAAGCAATTATTTATTTATCAACAACAGCTGACCAGGATATTGATAATAAAGGATTAAGTTATGGCGTTTTTGTACAGGATGATGATTCAGTTCAAGCACTTGCTATGAAAGGACTTGAACTAGGAAGCGTCGCTGTAGGCAAAGATCAAATTCTTTTAGAAGATAAAAACAACATAAATATTATAAGCGACACTATTAAAAAATTTAAAATGGACACTCCACAATATACAGGTGAAAGAACTGGTTATCTATCTGGAAAAGAATTATTCTTCAGTATATATAACAGTGGGTTTGTAGAAGATGGATACAGTTCAGATGTTCGATATGGCGATTCTAAAGGTTTCAATGTAGATAGTATACCTTATTATATCGTTGCGTCTGGAACTACTGAAAACTCAGTTCATATACTCACACAAGATTTCGAAACAAATAAATATGATTTAAAGGAAGTAACATTTGATGAAGAACTTAATATTAAGCATATAACTACTATCCAATCCGAGTCTACTGAAAATATGCAAGTTCTCGCACCAATCTTATCCGATGAAAACTATTATTATCTAATTTTATCTACAATTATTAATGATACTAATGAAACAGTATCGCTTTATAGAATTAATAAAAAAACCATGGAGCAAGATACATTTGAATTTATTGACTACAGTAATGTAGATTTAACAGCTACTATTCCTTATAATTATAAAAATTCTGCAACAATCCATAACAACAAATTATATTATGCTAACGGATTAGGTGAAATATATTCTTTTAATATAAATTCAACTGCTGTATCAAAAGAATTTAGTCTTAATAAAGTCAGTAACTCTAAAGTTCGCCAAAATGAAGAAACATACTTTAAAGAAGGAAATCTATATGTATTACGATATAGTCCAGACAAAAAGGAACAATACTATTTAGAATCTTATTCACTGGAGAAAGGGATTTTAACGGATTCTATTGATATCCATGGTCTTGATACAATCATAAAAGAATCCCAAAACAAAAAAGTTTACTCATATGACTTGAAAATATTAAAGTAAATAATACATCTGCTACAGTTGGTTGCCTATAAGGCTTCTTTAGCTTCTTCTGAAGTCCCCACCGCAAAATACACAGTAATGCACCTCACTTATAGTTCTATAACGCAAAAAGCTATCCATTGAAAAGGGAAACCTGATCATGGATAGCTTTTTATAGTTGACGAATCCTGTTTTGTCAAAGGGATTTTTGCTTGTTATACCCATGTTCTCCATAAGGCTGTAGTTGTTCTAACCACTTCGTCTCCAGTTCCGACAGTGCTTCTTTCTCGTTGAAATAGGGATCCTCTTTCTTTTTCAGTTTCTCTAATATATCAAAATTGAACACATCTTTTCCAAAATGGTCCCACTCTTGTTGAAGCTGTTTGTTCGTGTGAGTATTTGTTTCTAATTGAAACTTCACCCCATTGAGTGTTTTGAAGTTTTTAGTACTTCCTACAAAGACTTTATCGTTCGCTGTATTCTTGATTTGATAAATTCCCGCTTCAATAGCGGTTTCTTTGTATTGTTGCTTCAGCTCTTTTTTACGTTCCATATCTTGTCACTCACTTTCCATTGTTAGTTCTTCAGCCAATACTCGCTTCCATCTGCAGTTCGATCCAAAAATCCATATTCGATTAAATATCTTCTGATTAAGACATAGTCGTCATGAATTTCCTTTAATAGCTCATTAAGTTCTTTTTCTGAATAGGTTGTTTGACTGTCAATTGAGTTTGCAATTTCCCGAATAACAACCAGACGTTGTTTTTCTTTAGGAGGAAATTTCGTTAACCCGCCACTCATACCATCAGGTAAAAATTTCTTAAGGATCTCCTGCTGCTCCGCTTCAGTAATCGCATACCGATCGTCAATCATCTTAGCCGTTTTATGCGGAGGTATGAAGGCCGGTGTATGGTCATCTTTTTCTTTCAGCAGTTCCATCATCGTCAAAAAGATCTTTGCTTGCCGTTCTTTCTCTTTTAATGCAAATCGATGATGTCGTACCGTAGAGACGCTCCCGATCCCCATTTCATGCTGAACTTCTTTATCCCCCTTGCCTTCATAAAAAAGCCGCAATAGCTGATTTTGATGATCAGTGAGACCCGTAAGTCTTTTCTCCATTCCAATTAGGTAATCAAATACCGAGTGATGCTCATTTTCGATATGCAGACGCATGTACCGCTCCGCTTCATAAAGTGTATTTCCATCAGGATAGACAATTCCTTTATCAATTCGTTCACTACATAGCAAACACGTATAGGAATGTTGGTCTTCAAAATATCCATTTTTCATTTCAGTTAATGAGGCATTCCAAAATAAATCCGAGTTTTCCATTATACAAACGCCCCTCTTCATTGTTCAATTTTAAGCAAACAGTTAAAAATATTGTTTGCTTGATACCTTGAATACTATTCTTTTTTCTCAGTTGTGTCAAACAGAAAAACAAACATATCAATACATAATTTATTCATTGACCAACAAAGTGATTTTTCGTTGGTCATTGAAGACGAATAAATAACTGATATACAAACAGATTTATTTTTAATAAGAAAGTTATTGAACACAAAAAAACAGAGGTCACCTATGCATAATGATATGCTCCCCATAAGGTAGACAGATTAAAAAATAAAATCTGTTGACCTAAGGGGAGTATTTTTTATGGCCAGAA
>NZ_JBPFDS010000018.1:0-51944 GCF_059415065.1 Sporosarcina sp. SAFN-010
TGGATCCAGTATTATTGAAAGAATTGGCACACCCTCGTTATCAAGCTTTTGTGTTGAGTGATTGTGTTGCAGAAGATATCTTGTCCGAAAAGAAAGCGAATGCTTTTTCAGCAGCTGTAGAAGTGGCAACAGATCAAGGACCTGTTTTTTACAATGATACGTTCGGAGGCAAACAAATGAACGTTTACAGTTCCCAAACGTTATTTGAGCAGTTCTTTAGAGGAAAAGCAATCGATCGGATATTAGATGAGTTGGATTATGAGGAATTTGAAAAATTAAAGGCGCAGCAGAAACAAATGAAGCAACAGAAGGGGATGAATCAAAGAAGGAAGTCATAAATTTCAGTTAACAATTTTATGATTATGGAGGTTATTGGAAAGTTGGAATGGTATCATTGAGTGAGGTAAGAAATAATGGATATTTCGTTAATGAGCTTGTTCCAGAAACGGGCCAAAGAGTTGAATAAGAACTTAACTTCTTCTGCTAAGGGGTAGTGGAGTGAAGAGGATGACTTGTCTTATGGGGGGAAGTTTATGAAAAAGATAATTATATCGTTTGTTCTTGCAATATTAGTTGTTGTAATTCTGGTGAATTTAGATACAGTGTACCTAAAATTACAAGAAAGTAATGTGAGTAATGAAGACTACTATGTCAGTGAGATAAATGCCGAAAGAGATAGAAATGGACAAAATATCTTAGATATAACTGACCTTAACTTTTATACAAAATACTCCGGAAACAACATTTATTTAACACAAGTCTTTGTTGAAAATAAACTTGAAATGATTTTTTTAACGAGAGCGTCTAAAAACGGTTTCCTTGACTGGGAATATCACACGCTCCCATTTACGACCACAGAAAACATTATTAAAGAATCGTTGGACGATTGGATCTTAAACTAATGGGCGCGTTTGTTTAATAAGAACTGTGCCTAGGATCACCTGATTGCGCTCTTGCTAGAATTTTAAGTATAGCCTAAGTTTACAGACTCCAATAAATAAATTCTCAAAAGAGGTGAAAATATGGCTTGGTTAGAAAACGGCAAATTAATATCAAATGCAGAAAGTCGAGAACTTATTTCTAAAGGTTTTCAATTTGTCCAGGGGGTTTTGAAGGCACCCGACGAGGTAAATGACTTAATAAGGTCTGGGTATACTACACCGCATTTAGCAAATCGCTTAAAATATACTTTCACTTCTAAAGAAGCAAAAGATCTTAGAGTATTAGGGGTGGGAGTTTTAGGTGTTGGCTTAGTTTCATTAGGAGCATGGAATGTTGGAAAGTCTGCAAAAAGGAAATTTGATAATAGAAAAAAAGAAAATATCTAGGCTACAGTTTTTTTACTTGTTAATCTAATGAGGTCATTTATCACACACTCAAAAGGTCAATTTCTCAATTCTGTATTGAGAAATTGTCCTTTTTTGTTATGTTATTTCCCTAGCTTCATAGTAAACGGCCTATAAACTACCATTGCAAATTTATTACAATCATAACAAAAACATGCCTTTCATTAAATATATATAATATTTTGACAACAATCGACTTTTTTAGAGAAATACCATTGTATACTATGTAAAAGTAGGTGATACATCTAATGATAGAGCGATGGTTGAGCAGTAATCGACCTATACAGATTGAACATGATGGGCGTTTTGTGCGCGGTGGAGAGAACAAAGGACAACCGATTTCGGCTGTTCGGCAAGAGCGTATCCAGGAAGAAGTAGAGGCGCAGATCGAGGTAAAACCATTAAAATTGCGTCAGTACTTTCTTCAAAAAGGAAATTTTCAAGATGCTGAGAAGGTTGAGCAAGTAGATGGAACAGTTTTTCAAGGAAAGCGTGGCCGCATGCTTGCGGAAGTGAGTTTTGCTGGTACGAGTTTTTTAGAAGGATTTTTGAGTGTGTACGGCATAGAGTTGGATCAAGCCGTGAAGCGTTACGAAGAGAAGCTGCAGTTGTTTGAAGTGGAGCAGCGAGAGAAGAAACAGAAAGCGATCTTTATCGGTCGCGTTAGGAAAGGGGACCTCGAACAGCTTTCAGAAGGATTTCCAACCGTTCAAGAGGCGAAAAGAAAGTTATCGAATATGCAACAACAAAAAGAAAACGTTCCCCAACAATTCGTAGAAATGAAACGAGAGGAATAGCAGATAGATAAATGAATAGTGAAAGTAGGTTTGTGTATGACAAAACAACACGTAAAAATGCGCTTCGCATTTGGCACAGCTTTGGCTCTGGTGATTTGTTTAGCAGTTACACCCGAAATCGTTTTTGCCTCAGCTGGACAAGTCCAAGCTAAGCTAACAAATGCAGCTAATGTCGTGAAAGGCATTTTGACAGCACTTGTGGTTTTAGTCGGGATTTGTGCAGCTTTATTTATTATCATCAAGCGTATGCCTTCCGCAGATGATCCGCACGAGAAAAATGAAGTGTTCAAAAGTGTCGGCCGTGTTTGTGCACTGGTTGGGTTGGCAGCAGCCGTGATATGGCTATTACCATGGGTGTATTCTTTGTTCACGTAAGTGGAAATAATAAAAGACTACTTAACAAAAGTAGAAAATTCTACTTTTGAAAGGTGTGTATCTGTATGAATGAACAGAAAGGAAAGAAGTTTGTTTTTCCGGAAAACGTCGAGTCGGGGTATGGCATATTTCTTGGAATCACATTACGGGAGCTTGCCATTTACCTATTGCCTCCTGTTGTGATTGGATTCATCGTTCTTGCGCTACCCCCTCATAATGTGTGGCTCATGCTTTTCAAGTTGATGCTTATTTTAATTGTACTCATTATGATTTTGGCATTTCTCTCCTCTCGCCCGATTCGCTACCGACAAAACATTCGGTTTCAGGACTATTTGAAATTACGAACGAATTATAAACAGAGACAGAAGCTCTTTTACACACGAAAGAAGAAGGAACGTTTCTTTAGATGAGGTGGTGAGGTGTTTGTGGGAGAAATTATTTGGTATTCCTAAAAAGAAAGCATCCATTGAAGCCTATGTGTTTGAAGACGAATCTAGGACGCTTCGAAACGGGAAACAAAGTCTGCAAGAGATGTCGTTAATTGAGGCGCAATATAATGATTTTTTCGTGACGAAGCAAGGTTATTTAGTGGCACTCATTCAAGCAAGTGGCATCAACTTGGATTTGTTGACTGTTACCGAGCAGGAAGATGTGTTTGACGAGTTTAATGCATTTTTGATGTCTACACTCGGTGAAAATAGTAGGGAAATCCAGCAGTATTTAGATATCACGATGCCTGTTGATTTTAGTGAATACGTATTGTTTTGGCAACATCGTTATTTACAAGTGCAGCAGGAGGAACCGGAAAACAAAGCAAAGCTGTCACTTATTGCGAGCTACGTCGATACGTTTTCAACCATTGCCTCTTCACAGGAAATGACGACGAAACGGCACATTGTCGTACTACATGAAAAAATACCGAAAAAGCATCTTGCGTCCTTAGAGCAAACGGCGATTGAATTGGAGGAGAAAGTGACGCTATTCATCCGTCAGCTTGAAAACACATTAAGCACCTACGATATGACAGCTCGCCAATTGACTGCGAAGGAATGTCGGGATGTTTTGCAACATTTGGTCAACTTTTCAAACCATTAAGGGAGGGGAAGCGATGCTTAGACGCAAACAACCGGTGCAAGTGAGCCGTGAATTGGGTTTGGATGAGGTATTGGATGGATCAAGTTTAGATATGATTTACCCTTTTTCCTGGGAGGAATATGCCGACCATATTGAATCAGGAGATAACTTCATCCGTGTTATTGCTATTATTGATTACCCCAATAGCCGTTATGGCAATTGGCTTTCAGAATTGAAGCGTAAAAAGGGTAACATTACAATTGTTCAATTTTTAGAGTCATCGAATGCGAATAAAATGGTGGATCACTACAATAAAACAATCAAAAATAAGCAGGCCGAAGTGTTGAAAACATTTGACCCTCTTAAAAAGCGCCAACTTGAAAAACAGGTGGAGGCAGCCGAGCATCAGCTGACGAAATTTCTTGAAAACGAATCGATTTATATTTACCAGTACACCTATATTTATTTGCAGGCCAATTCGTTAGATGCACTTAATGCACTCAGTGATTCTGTTCAAAATACGTTGACGAAATTGCAGTTAAAAGCGATGACTCCGTTTAAGGCGATGTACCAGACATTTTGGAGTGCGATGCCGATTTTAGAGAATCTACTTGGTGATTACACGTATAAGCAGTCCAATACGGAGGCAGCGAGCAGTATGTTTCCGTTTGATGATGCCGAAATCTTAACGATTAACCCACGCAGTGATGTAGAGGGCGTCAATAAAGACACAGGGAGTTTAATTGCGATTGATTATTTGGACCGTAAAAACACATTGAATCAAAACATGGTCGTGATCGGAACGAGTGGTGTCGGGAAAACGACGTATATGGTGCAGAAGATTTTGCGTTATTTCGCCCGTGGCGTGAAAGTTTTTATTATCGATCCTGAAAATGAATATACGAGCATCGTCGAACATTTAGGTGGAACGGTTGTTCATCTAAGCAGTAATTCAACGACAAAGATCAATCCGCTCGAAGTGTTTTCCGAGCATGTAGCAGATGAAACAACGGCTGACATGGAAGTGATTTTAAAGGATAAAATCCAGCGATTACTCGGCTTCTTTCAAGTGTTGAAACAAGACATCACTCAAGTGGAAAAAGCTGTGTTGGATGCAACGCTACGGCAAGTGTATAGCGATGCGGGGGTCTATGATTTTCCGAGTTTCCGTGACGTCCCAAGCACATCCTATCCCATCTTGTCAGATGTCTACGAGGCGCTTTCAAAGTTAAAGGAGACAGATGCGGATCGTTACGGCCGCATTGAAGATTTCCATTACATTTTGGAAAGCTATGTCAATGGCAGTAAAACGATTTTCAATGGACACACGAATATTAACTTGCAAAGTGATCTTCTGTCCTTTGATTTAAAACCCTTACAAAATGAAGCGGAAGTGCAAGGGGCTGCCTATTTAAATACGTTTAGTTATTTATGGGACAACATTACGGAAAATACGGAGGAGAATGTGAAGCTGTTCGTTGATGAGTTTCACTTCTTAACACAAAATCCTGATGCAGCGAGTTTTTTCTACCAGGCATATAAACGATTTCGAAAATACAATGCGGGTGCAATTGCCGGGACCCAGCAAATCCAAGACGTCTTGGATGGTCAGATGGCGAACGGACAAAACGTTGGGGAAGCCATTATTGGTAACAGTTATACGAAAGTGTTTTTCGGTTTAGACAATAAAGGCGTGGATGACATCACCCATAAGTTGCGAATGACATTCAGTGATAAGGAGAGAAAACTGTTAGAAAGAAGGAAGCAAGGGGAGGCGCTGATGATCCACGGGACGCAGCGAGCCTTTATGCGAATCGAATTGACCGAAGAAGAGCTTCGTTTAAAAGATCCTGTTCGTTACGAAGAAGTGTATGAAATGAGTGCGGAGGACGTCCCAAATTACGAAGATCGCATTCATATGACCGAATTGGAAAAGCAAGAAGCTTGGAATATGGGAGAAATTCAATAGTTGTTACTTCTACTTCGCAAATGTGGAAATTTCTACATTTGATAGGTGTATAAATATATAAACTAAAGATAACTGGTTAACCCTATATAATACAAGTGTTTTGGGTTAACTAATCTTTAAAATGTTAGGAGGTGCTGACATGAATCTAACCAAAATTTATAACTTTTCCTTTGGTAGCATCAAAATAACAGAGCAGTTTGCGCAGTTTACCATGAGTCGCAGTGAGTTTACGTATGACAAGCTAGAAGAAATTAAAGCGTACTTGACGTCGAATGACCTTCCGTCCTTTCTTTCGCTGCATCATATCGAAGAAACAGATGGGCATGTCGTGCTCACTTTTCATTTTATTGAGCATTTAAAGCCAGTCGCAGCGATTAAACAAGAAACGTACGTTGTGAAGCTCGCGATTGCGCAAGCCATCCTGTTAGATGAGATTGTGACGAAGGATCCGTTTCACGTCAGTTTGCATCCGGCAACGGTCTTCTACCATCCCATGTCAACGATACGATACGGCTACCGCGCCAACCGTGTAATGCCGAAAGAGGAAAAGTATACGCATTTACAACGGTATAAGGCTTTGATATTGATGATTTTAACGAATTATCCATATGAGAAATGTTTAACAGAGCCTGAGCGCTTAGAAAAGAAAGCGAATGATTTGGTCCGTTCGATTTTATCGGCTAAAACGATGGAGGAAATGCAGGCGTTACTTACGGAGGCCTATGATTTTGTCGCCTACCACAACGTGAAAGAACAAGTATCAGAAAAGAAGAAATGGAAAAATCGATCGGTACTGGGCGTGGTATTGACGGCAATGATTGCACTCGGTGCGATTGGGTATGTCAAACACGATGCCAATGCTCAGCAACAATTGGCGCTTAGTCAGCTTGAATCAACATATGAGGCAAAGGAGAAAAAGCAGCAAGCCGATGCATTTTTCGAGCAAGGAAATTATAAAGAAGCCGTTCCATTGTTTCTTGTGTTAGGCGATTCACCGGAGGATGTTTCGAAGAAATTGCTCGACAAAGAAGAATGGCAACTAGCACTCGACACGGAATCGAAGATGTTAGAGCAAGTGATTGTGCAGCTGTATGCAAATAAGGACGAAAAAAAGTTGCTTGATTTACGGCTCACAACAAAGGAAGAAGCGCTTACTCAAAAGCTTGCACACGAAAAAGCCATCGCCAGTTATGACGTAGCACAAATGACAGCCGATTTACCCTTCATTTCAGATGTGGAAACATTACAGCGGATGGGTCAGACCTTTATCGCAAATGGAGATATGGCAGGGGCCCGCGAAGTGTTGAATAAAACACAGGATGCGACGTTGCAAAGTGCGATTGAAATGGCACAAATAAAAAGTGAAATCGCTTTAGCGAAGGAGAAAATGACGACGATCGAATCTGAAGACTCCCCGAATCAGGCGGATCAATTGAAAGTGCAACAAACGAAAATCGAAGAATTGGAGGCGAAAATAAAGGAGTTAAAGGAGGGCTGAATCCATGAAACTCTTACTGGCGAGACTGCTGTTTTCTAAAGATGGCCGAAAGCTGTTGTGGATGGTTTTAGTTCCTATTTTCTTACTTGCGCTCGTTGTCGTGTTGTTGTTTTCGGAGCAATCTTCTCGTCCACCCGGCAGCTATACGGTCGGAAGTCAGTTATCGTCGGAAGTGTTGCAATATGAAGGCGCTGTTCAAGCAGCCCTCTCTACCTATGGATTAGAAGAACATACAGCGCTTGTTCTTGCCATTATGATGCAGGAAAGCGGAGGCTCAGCTTCCCTTGATATTATGCAATCAAGTGAGTCGGTGGGATTAGCGCCAAATACGATTACCGATCCGATGTATTCCATTGAAGTCGGGGTGACTCATTTTAATAATGTGATAGAGAAGATGCAAAAAAGCGATGTGGATCTGGATACAGCCATTCAAAGTTACAATTACGGATTGGGCTATATTGATTTCATTGTACAAAATGGTGGAGTCCATTCAGAAGAACTGGCCAAAACATTTTCCCGGCAAGAAGCAAAAAAACTCGGATGGGCGAGTTACGGGGATCCTGCTTACGTGGAACATGTGAAACGTTATGTAGGTACGATGCGTGACGGACAAGTGATTGATGTAGCGAATGCTTCAGCCGATTTCCAAGTCGTTTATGAAACGATGAGGCAATATGATGGTTATCCGTATCAATTTGGAGGCATGAATCCTAAAACATCTTTTGATTGTTCGGGCTTGATGGTTTGGGCTTTTCGGGAAATTGGAGTCAATCTCCCCCGTACAGCTCAAGAGCAATTCGATATATCGAAAAAAATCACAGCAGACGAACTGCAACCAGGTGACTTTATCTTTTTTACAGGAACGTATGAAGCCGGCAGGCCGGTAACACATATCGGGATGTATGTAGGTGATGGCAAAATGTTCGATGCAAATGGTGGTGGGATTGGATTTACTAATTTAAATGAACGATATTGGCAGGAGCATTTATATGGATACGGGCGCATTGTTGATTTTGTAGGAGGTGAGGAGAGATGAAGCAGGCAATTGTCATTGGCATTCTTCTAATAGCTGTGTTCATTTTAGCGGGTTCTGTATTTGTTTTATCAGGAGATAAGTCAACATTACAAGATACGATCGGGAAGAAGGACCAAAAGATTCAAGCGTTAAAAGGAAAAGTAGATGAGTTATCGACTGTGACAGGCTTGCAAGTCACTGGGGAGGAAGTACAGTTTGTTGAACAGGCGTTTCATGTGTATTTGAACTACGATAACGAATCGTACGTCACACGCTTCGATGAATTATCCAATTTGGTCAAAGTGGATGTGTTGAATAAATTAAAAGGAGCTTCTTCACTCGCACCCCCTGCAGTGGACATGAAAAACGAACTGGAAAGAGTGCACGTCTATATGAATCCATCTGCACCACATACGTTTTTAGTGTACACGACGACCAATTACTTTTTAGATGATGCGTTAGTGAATCATGGCAGCCAATTATATGAAGTATCGGTGTTAAAGGACAATAGTCACTTTCTGATTGGAGACATCAAAGTGATTGGCAATATGACCGAGGTGGACGGTGTATGAAAAAGCTGTTGTGGTTTTTTATTGGCTTTCTTGTATTTGAAATTGTCATCGTCCTGTTTATTGATTTGATTTTGTTAGTGAGTGAATTGAAGCTTGATTTAACGACGAGTGCCATGCTTGGGAGTTTACAAGAGGTCTTTCTACATCCAATTCAAACGATTAAAGGCTATATTGCGAGTCGGAATCCGTTGTTCATTATTTTAACTGTACTCAACTTGTTCTATAGTGCGTTTATTCAATTCAAGCGGAAAACCAAAAAGGATGGGTGGGCAATTCATGAGAAAAATGCCTATCATGGATCGGCTCGATGGGCGAAGGAAAAGGAGATTTTAGACGGTAATTTTATTGCCAAATCCGAGCAAGAAGTGAGGGAATCGTTTTTTCAGTCACTAGAAGGACGTGATCCAAAATGAACGGGACAATTTTAGGCACGTATAATAAGAAAATTTTGATCCAGCCAAATGAATCGAAACCGAATCGAAATATTATGGTGGTCGGTGGTCCGGGAAGCTATAAAACGCAGTCCTTTGTTATTACGAATGTGTTGTATGAAACGGAAAATAGCATCATCATTACGGACCCGAAAGCAGAAGTGTATGAAAAAACGGCTGCTATCAAAAAAGCGCAGGGCTATGAACTCCACGTCATCAATTTCATGAACATGGAGGCGAGTGATCGCCACAATCCACTGGATTATGTGCGCAAGGAGACACAGGCAACGACTGTCGCGACGAAAATGGTCGATAGTGCGAACAAGGATGGCAAACGTGATGTTTGGTATTACTCCCAACGTGCTTTGTTGAAAGCGTTGATCCTATATGCCATTCATGAATTAGAGCCGAAGCATCGCAATATGAGGGGGCTGTTGGAGTTTCTACAAACGTTCGGTTCAGAAGAAGGAGAGGGCGAAAGTGAGTTAGATAAGCAGTTTCTGCAGTTGGATTTTAAGCACCCGGCAAGACGTGCATATGAACTCGGTTATAAGAAAGCGAAGCAGGAAATGCAGGGGAGTATCATCGTTTCCCTTTTGACCACGATTGCCGATTATATTGATAGCGAGGTTGCAGAGTTTACGAGTTTTAGTGATTTTCATTTGACGGATATTGGCCATAAGAAAATCATGCTGTATGTCATCATTCCGTTAATGGATCAGTCATGGCAAAGCTTAGTGAATTTGTTTTTTAGCCAGCTATTTAATGAGCTGTACGAATTTGCGGCAAATCATCATGCCAAGCTACCGAGAAATGTGAATTTCATTTTAGATGAGTTTGTGAATCTCGGGAAGTTCGATAATTACGAGGAGTTTTTAGCGACATGTCGTGGTTATGGAATTAGTGTTGCGACGATTATCCAAACGATTTCGCAGTTGCAAGATCGTTACGGGGATAAAAAAGCCGAATCGATTTTAGGGAACTGTGGGGTTAAAATCTGTTTGAATGCAGCTAATCGAACGACAGCGACCTATTTTAAAGAATTGCTCGATAAAACGACTGTTAAAGTTGATACCGAATCGGAATCAAAGCAGTATGGCAAGGAAAATCGGTCAAGTAGCATGAGTGAAAGTGAAGGTTTTGTTGCTCGCGATTTGATGACGGCAGGAGAGATTATGCAAATGCCTGCTGATACGGGCATCATTTTATTTCAACATAAGCCTCCCATTAAAATGAAGAAAGCTTTTCAATTTCAGCTGTTTCCTGGTGTGACGGAGCAATATGAAGTAAAGCATGTTGATTACCGTTCCACCCCGTCTACTGGGCAATTGCAGAAATTGGAGCAGGCACAACGGCGGTTTGAAAAGGAAGTAATCGAAAAAGCACAAGCGAAACAGACCGAGCAAGAGGCGCTAGAACAGGAATTTTTCGGTTTTGAAGTTGTCGAGCAAGAAGTCACATTTGAAAGTGCATTAGAGGAGTTGAATAGCCATATTGGGTTTGAAAAATAGTAGCTGCGCATAAGGCTTCGTTAAAAGGGGGGTTGTCAGTTGTTTTCTGTAAAAGATAAAGTGATGGAGATGATAGATGATTGGTTGAATGATATGTTAACAGCCGTTTTTAAATTTTTAGCGGAAGTGTTGTTCAATCATGAAGCGTTGAGTGGCTTATTTTTAGATGTGTACAGTGTATTCGCTGTTTTCGGAGGTGTACTGCTCGTGGCAATTGTGCTGTTCCGTATACTAAATGCCATGCTCAATGAAGCAACGAATCACGAAGGCAATATTTCAGAAATTATTATGAGCTCGATCAAGGCGAGTGCCATGGTGTTTTTATTACCAGTGATTTTATATTTTGTTGTGAAAGAAATTTTGTATCCATTGATGGAATATATGTTTGTTGAAATTGCAGGCAGTTCTTCAGATATTATTACGGACTCCATCGCTTCAACGATGGTCGTAGACATATTTGGAACGGGGACCATGGCAGCGACGTTATTGCTTTTGTTTTTAATTGTCGTCTTTATCATATTTACGTTTAAAATTTGCGTCTATCATGTTGATTTGATTATTTTGGAGGTCTTTAGCGTCTTTGCAGCAATTACAATCGCTACAGAGAATTATGATTTTAGTGAAATCTGGTGGCGTGAGTTTTTAAGTCAGATTGTAAGTATCGTGACGCAAGTATTGTTAATGGCAGCGCTCGTGCAGTTACTTGCTAATTTCAATAGTTGGTATGATTTCATGCTCATAGTCGGCTGTGGTGTGTTAATCATTCGTGGACCGAGCGTATTGCGTTCGATGTGGTATTCCAGTGGGGGAGCAAAAGGAGGTATTTCGCTCGGCAAATCGGCGACACGAGTCTCGATGATGAGGCTTCTAAAATAGATGGGAGGCTGGTCTGATGAAAAAGGCTCAAATTTCACTGCTTACAGTACTCGTGCTCTTGTTGTTAGCAGCTTGTGGTGATAGTAAAAGTGATTTGATTGGCAAGTGGACTGGTACGGAATCAGCAGGTGGTGGGGGGACTGTGACATTCAATGATAATGATTCCGTGCTCATAGAGATGGGGATGTTCAATAATTCTTTTGAATGGACGGTAGAGGATGAGATTTTAAGTCTTTATACAATGAAAGATGATAAACGAAAACTTGCTTATCAATACGAAATAGAAAAAGAGTCGAAGAATAATGTTACTTTATATGAGCTAGATGGAGAAGGAAATCCTATAGAAGGTTCAACAATAAAGTTGAGTAAGGAATGAAGAAGTATACCTAACAAAAGTAGAAATTTCTACTTTTGTTAGATTAAATCATTTTAAAGTATTTGAACGTATCTTTTAGATCCTGTTGTTTAGCAGGAGGGCATGGGTGGACTCGTTGATCTTTGGAATATCTTCGGGTAGAAACTTTTGGCTGAAGCCCACATTCCTCTTTCATATGTGCAATCCAGCAGCTTTTTGCAGAGTAGCCATAATGCTCCTTGATATAAGCTTGAATTTCTTTATAAGTTGCTATGAGAACCACCTCCTCATTCAATGTAACAAATAAGAAGTTGATTAGAAAGTCAAAAGTGATTATCGGATTTATGAAACACTAGTACATACTTATCAAAAGTAGAAATTTCTACTTTTGAATAAAAGGAGGTTAGGAAAATGTATAGGCGTGAAGAAGTGGAGTTTAGTGAAAAGCCGATTTATCGGGATAAGCGTAATTTATTAACGATTATAGAGGTACCGGATCTATTGCAATACGATATTGTCGCGTATTTGGAAGTTCCATTTGAAGATGAACAGCGATATGTTCCGTTATTTCAAAAGCGAGGTGAGTCATAATGCCCCTGCAGCCGAATAAATATGAAGAGCGAACGAAAGAGTTAACAGCCAGATTGGAAGAACAACTGACCCAATTTGCGAATCAAGAGGATTTCAAACGCTATTTGCATTTCATGGCGAGTATGCGTCAGTACTCGATTGATAATCAGATTTTAGTTTTTATGCAAGATCCGAAAGCTACGTATGTCGCAGGATTTCAAGCTTGGAAAAAGCACCAACGGTTTGTGCGAAAAGGAGAGAAGGGGATTCAAATTCGTGCGCCAATCTTTGAACAACGTCCCGTTCTTGATCCAGTGACAAATAATCCTATATATGAAAATGGTAAACTCAAATTTGATAATGTGTTGGCGCGTTATAAGTGGGTAACGGTTTTTGATATTGATCAAACAGAAGGAGAGCCGTTAAAAGTAACGAGAGATTTTGTGAATGAACGATTTCAAACTGATGAAGATGCGACAGTTTTATATGAGGATATGAAAGGTTATTTAAGTCAGTTTAAAAAGCTGCATGTGGCAGAAGAAGCATATTCGATTCAGGAAAAAGGACGGGGTTATTATGTGCCCTCGACGAATGAAATTGTTATTAATGCAACGGAAAACAACGCAATTGCAAAGTTAAGTACACTCATTCACGAATTTGCTCATGCACAATTGCATGGCCATGGAGGGGGGCATACCGATGTGCCCCTTGCCCATAAAGAAGCACAGGCAGAATCAGTCGCATGTGCAACGATGGCTTACTTAGGCTTTGATACAAGCCATTTTTCGTTAGGATATATTGCAACATGGGCGAAGGATACGGAATTGATGAAGCAGGCGTTAACAGATATTCAAGCGACACTTGAAAAGACTTTAGCAACGATTGATATTGTCTTGCACCCGCAATTATACGAGCAACTGCAACAAGTCGTGCAGCAGCCGGTGCGGTATCAGCCAGTTGTTCAGGTGGAACAGTTGGCCAAGCATTTACCAGCGTTCCAGTACACTAAAAATCCAGTCATAGCGGTAGAAGTATTCGATGCACGATATAACGGCTTTGAAATTGCCAAATACTACAGTCAACCGAAACAATTAATGGATGAACGTGGAGAAGCAATTACAAATAAAATGTTGAATGGCAAAGAAATTATTTTGATGAATGTCATAGATCAGCATCCGGCGATAGCCAAAATGTATAAGAGCTTTTCCGAACAATTTGCCCTTCGGGAAGTTAATGGTCCAGAGTCGAGCATAGAGCTGTATCATAAAGCGACGAACAGTCCAATTGTGGATTATCAAGAAGTGAAAGAGGCAAAGGCTTCGTTTCTTTACGCAGCAAAACATGAGAACCATATGGTAAGAGGTTATATTGATGAAAATCCAGAACTGCAACATTTTAAGCCGGTTTTGGAGAGGGAGCAGGGGAGGATGGGACGGATTCAAGGAAAAGAGAAACAAACCGCTACCCATGACAAAATACAAGTCGGGGAATTTAATATTCAAAAGGAGAAAAATCGTGACTTTGGAATTTAAGTGTAATAAAGAAAGCCGTTAACCTTTTTTTATACCCTAACAGTTTTTTTAGTCGCATTTCGTTTAATTCCAGTTGAGGCAAATAATCTAAAGCGTAATCGCTGGTTAAATGAATTGGTTGAGGTTTACAACATTATCATTGCGCGTAAATAAAAGGGGATTGTTTGTAAATGACGGTCTCCTTCTATCTTCCTTGAATCCTTGAAAAATCAGTCTAACTAAACGGACCGAGCTCAAATATGGTATTGGTAGTAACCTCTAAAGCATAAACTTCATTGTTTTCAATCACTAATTGAAAGTGAATATTCCCATCGAATATTACACCCTGTTTTTCAGCTTCCTCAATAAATTGCATAAAGTTTTCTTTAACATATGTTTCATAACGGGTGACCAAATTTGAATAATAATGTGACGTTCTTACAACATCTACGCTATGACCACTGGTAGTCAGTCCCATTCCGATTGGAGCATATGCCACATCTTCATCTACCTGTAATAACGTGTTGTAACATCCACTTCTTGCGTCTTCAATATCCTTATCAGATGGCACTTGACTAACAGTACTAACGCCTTTCAACATAAAAACTTCTATTGACTCTGGCCAATTCTGGTGAATGATTTTGACCATTTTTTGCATAGCCCATGGTTGTTTTTTTATATATCTACCATGTTCCAGAACGTTAATGAAATAAGCATAATCATCATCAAATCGTACAAATAATACAGGACCTGTTCTGTTTATAAAACCCTTAGTATTTAATTTTGTACCCATATGTAAATGGTGTATTCCCCAATCGTTGAGAAGCTTATCTTGGTAATTTAAATTAGCAATACTAGTACTTAAATGTTGTTTCAAATCCAAACCGGTTTCGATGTTTTTGATTATTAACTGCAAGCCATCATTTAATTCTGACGGACAAGAGAATCCATTAGGAAATAGGACCTTTCTTGGTTTTTGCTTAATTAATTTTCGTTGTAAAGTGAAAAATTGAAGACTGATGTCATCATTGTTATCAGAGGGCTTAAACCCCGATTCAATTAACTTACCTTTAAGCATGTTCAACCAATCATCATTAAAATTAATGTTAAGATTATACCCTTTTGACAAACTATTCGCCCTCTTTCATAATAGGGGTCCTATCAACAAAAAGCGCAAAACATACGCTAAGGAATTGTTCAGAAAATCAGGAGTTACTGAACGTCTCACGGTTAAAGGATTTATGAGGATTTCTCTTATCTGTTAATGTTCAATAACTTATCCCTTTATCTATGTTCAGTTAATAGGAATAAGATAAGTTTTGTTACACCTATAACAGTCTTAACGTATAGAAAACGTGTTTTTTATGTCGGAATTCGCTTAACGTATGATTACCGCGAAATGTTGGTAGTACCCCTTATAGTGTTTCCAACCTTTTATTGACTAAATGTTTTTATTCCTTATCGTTTAATTTACATCTTTTATGGTTAATTGTTGTTCAGGTGTAAAACTAACATAATAATCATAAGTTTCTTCACCATTGATGACGCTGCTATATCCTACTTCAGCTAAATAATAATCGATGGATTCACTATTTAATTGCTTCTGTATTTCCTGGCTCTGTTGTAGCATTTGTTCTTTCGTCAGATCGCCTTTTTCAATTTCCAGCATAATGAGAATCGGCTTTGGTGTTTTCAACTGCGGTGTCCATTCCTCGGCAACTTTATAGTATACTCCCACATCAGTATCCACTGAATCGACTTGCGGTACTTTTTCCTGGAGGAGCGTTAGAATATACTGCTCTGCCTCCGCGTTTAGCTTTTCGGATGCCTCTTTGTCTATGTTAGATTCATGGATCGTATCACTATAAACTTCATACGGTTCCAAAGCCGAGACATAGAACATATAGGTATTTTCAACTGCTACCGAGTCCTTTTTCACTACTTTAAATTCATAAGTGCCATCAGTCCATCCATATCCTACCGATCGCTTGATCTCATAGTCAATGTTCGGATAAGTTTGTTCTAAAAAATCTTCCAGACTCTCTTTTGCTTTGTGTTTGTCAATTGTATTTCCGCTCATTTGCATGTAAGCAAAGACTAAGGTGGCAATTAATGAAATTGCAATCACACTGTATATTATTTTCTTTTTCATAATTAATTTTCCTCTCTTATTTTAAGAATGCATAAACCGATAGCAATTCCAATAAAGGTGAATATTAGGTGTATAATTAAGGTCGTCAGTGCTATTTGAAGAGCTTCTGAAAAACTTTCAGCATAAAATTCGCCGAACCAATCCGTCATATGTAACAGACAGTTCCATATGAAATTTGGTACGCCCGCAAGCAGGACGGCAATGAGGACCGATCGGTAAAACAGATACGTGACCGCACCCAAAATGGCATAGGTGAGGATAAAGCCACTATTGTCATTCATAACGGTCGTGCTCATCGCCAATATAAAGGCAATTGCTACAAAGAAAATCTGTATTGTCGTCAATTTCACCGTTATATTACGAATCATTTTTTTAGAAGCACCGCCGGGTCTTATTTCCGCGGGCAGTGGAAATTTTGATTTCTCTGCGATATGACGGCATTCCGGGCAGCTTTGCAGATGTTCCTCAACAAACCGTTGAGTACCTAGTTGCAATAATTCCTCTTCATATAAAGGTAGTAGATCTTGCGTCACCGAACATCTCGTGTTCATAAAGTCCCCTCCATTGTTTTTTGAATTTTTAATTTTAAGCGATGAAAGGTCACACGTGCATAGTTTTCAGATTTACCGATCAATACACCAATATCTGCAAAACTTAGCTCCCCGTATATGCGCAGCATTACAATCTCTCTCGCTGAATCCTCCAACTTTGAAATATGATGCAAAAGTTTTCTCGTATCCTCCTTGATTTCTGCTAGCTCTTCTAATGAATGAATTTCCATTTCTGGTACCGCAGAAAGTTTTTGCATTAAGCTAAGCTGATATTTGTTTTTACGGTAATACTTTTTCAATAGGTTAGTTGCAATCGAAAACATCCAAGTCGATAAGGTGGAAGTGCCATTAAATGATGCGACGTTTTTACAAGCCTCATAAAAGGTATCGTGGCAAAGATCTTGAGCAGTTTCCCGATTTCCTGTCTTGGCATAAAAAAACGCATAGATTTTTGGTTGGATTTCTTCGTATTCTTCTTCAAGCTTCTTCATAACGCCCTCTCTCTCTTGCTATTCTTAGTATTAATACCTTGTTTACATGTTTCGTTACAACTTTTTGAAAATATTACTCATCAATTACATATTTTAGAATCATTCTCGTATTGTTACGACATAGTTAAGCAGTAAATAGTCGCCAGCCTTATGGATGAGTAGACTAAATGGCTTTTTATTTACTATAATTTGATGTATGTATAATTACTTTTAATTTTTCAAACAACTTGATTGCTATTAAGGTATATTTAAAAAGCGAAAAATCATTTGGAAGTAAATGTTTTAATGAATTATCTATACATTAAATAAGGAAGGTGTCCAAGGACACCTTCCTTATTATTAATACTTCTAACGTATTTCCTGCTTTGTAATAATCATGATTTTAAAGAATGAATAAACCTTATAGAATTAGTAAGTAAGATAGCGTTATAAAAAGGCTATCAAAATAGCTTAGAATCTCCTCCACATTAGAAAAACGTATTTTCTTTTTATTAAAACCTTTCCCACAAACGTTGCATGTCTTTCATTGGGGGCAGGCCAAACTTGCGGCTGTATTCTCGGCTGAAATGCGATGGACTTTCATAACCTACCTGGAACGCTGCTTCAGCCGCTTCCAGTCTTTCCGTTAAAAGCATTCGGCGTGCCTCCTGCAGCCGAAGCTGTTTCTGATACTGGATCGGGCTCATGCCTGTGATTTCCTTGAAATGTTGATAGAAGGATGAAGCGCTCATTCTGGCCTCTTTCGCTAAGTCATCCACCTTTAAAGGTTGAGCGAATTCACGGTTCAATACCCCAATCACCTTTGCAATGCGCTGGGCCTGACTGCCTACAAGTGCAAAGTGCTTCAAGGAATTATTCTCATCATTCTGTAGAATCCGGTAAATGATCTCACGCTTAATACTTGCGGCAAGGACTGGTATATCCTGTGGAGTTTCCAGCAGCCTGATAAGCCGCAATACCGCTTCCAGGAGTGATTCGTTTATAAGGGTGATTTCCAGACCACGTCCTGTGGAGTCACTAGAAATTCCTTGATTCGATGATTGAATGACTTCGAAAATCTGATTCATATCAAGCTGTAAATTTATACATAAATAAGGTTCTTCAGGTGAAGCCACCACGACCTGGCCTGTAATCGGCAAATGAACAGACGCAGTCAAATAACTGGCCGAATCGTACTGATAGGTTTCTTCACCGAGCATGACCAATTTTGTTCCCTGAGCCACAATGCACAGGGAAGGTTCATAAACAGAGTAAACAGGTTCAGAAACGTGGGAGGCCCGAACAAATCGCAAGCCTGGTATACAGGTCTCAGACGTCCCATCCACCGTTACGTTTCTCTCAATCAACTCTGCTAATTCCTTAATTCGCTCCATGGCAGTTCCTCCATCTTTTCCATCAACACTTATGGATTCCTTAGTCACTATACTATATTTTATTGGAGGATTAGGCAATTATTTCGTAAATATCGGCTACCTTCCCTTTAGCACAAAGATTCATAATATGTTTATGGGCAGGTATTTCAATGAGATAGTACGGAATAGAGCACGTTTCTGTTCTGCTCTTCGGTCAATTTTTTCACTTTAATTCTATCTAGGTTTTAGTGCTGCCTATCGTTTACATGTGGAAGGAGATAATGAAATGAAAAAAGAACATGCTAATTTATATCCCTATGTAGGCATATGGGTAACCGCGGACGGTCATATTCGGCACGAGTTACTTCCGAACGGACGGTATGACGAAGCACGTGGCAACAAAAAAAGCGCCTATCAAGGCAACTATACCATCAAAGGCAATCATATCGAATATGTCGATGATACAGGCTTTACTGCTGATGGTGATTTTATAGATGGAGTGCTTTACCATGCAGGTATGGTGCTATATTTAGAGAAACCTAGTGAAGGGAGCAAGGAATGATGACTGTACTTAATGGAAAAGTAGTGGTGATTACGGGAGCAAGCAGCGGAATTGGTGAAACAACAGCCCGACTGCTCGCAAGTCTAGGCGCTCATGTTGTCATCGGGGCAAGGCGTGTAGAAAGACTAGAGGCATTGGCATCTGACATTCATGCGGATGGTGGTTCTGTAGTTGTTCAACGTCTCGATGTGACGGAACTGGAACAGATGCAGGCGATCATTGAAGTAGCCCAAAGCCGTTTTGGACGAGTGGACGCTGTAATCAATAATGCAGGGGTGATGCCGCTTTCTTCACTGGAAGCACTCAAAATTAAGGAATGGAACCGAATGATTGATGTCAATATTCGCGGTGTTCTCCATGGCATTGCCTCAGGTCTTCCGGTCATGAAAAAACAAGGTTTCGGACATTTCATCAATATCGCTTCCATCGGCGCCTACGAAGTGAGCCCGACAGCAGCTGTCTACTGCGCGACCAAATATGCTGTACGTGCCATAACAGATGGACTGCGGCAAGAGACTGCAGGGCAAGGCATCCGTGTGACCCTTGTATCGCCGGGGGTAACGGAATCAGAACTAGCCGAGAGCATTACCGACAACGAGGCAAAGGAAATCATGAAGGAATACCGGCGTACCACTCTCCCAGCGACGGCTATTGCTCGTGCTATCGTCTATGCGCTAGAACAGCCTGAGTATGTCGATGTAAGTGAACTAGTCATTAAACCCGCAATATAGATTAAACAAAAAGACATTAGTATATTGTAGCTTTAGAATAAAGTTTGAACAAAAACTACACACAGACCTATATTTTAAGTAAAATTAAAATTAGCCCGTTTTGAACAAACTTTGTTCAAAACGGGTTAATTCTTTGTGAAACACTGTGCAATTCTCCGTAAAATCCTCGTCTACTTTGAAAATTGGCTTAATCACGAGTTTGCCCTCATGTAATTCAATCATTACTTCCTCACCGATATGTAGCGCGTCATAGTATTCTTTCGGAATCACTAAATGACGCTATGCCGATACTTTAATTTTTTTACTTTCAATCATTTCATTATTCAATTAATCGTCATTACTTATTTATTATTTAAAGTACTTAGTTAGTATGTATTATAAATTAAAATTAATAGTAACTACTTAGGTACCTAAGTATGAGGAGGAAAATCGTTGAACAACAAAAGAGTAGCCTTCTTAATTATTGGCGTTATTATGCTATTTAATGCTGTGATAGTTAATGGCACTTCTATCATTAACGGGAGATTTCCAGATGGGTTAATGACTATTGCTTTAACGATTATGTCTTTTGGTTTAGCTTATTTAGCGCCTCACTTTACGGAAAAAGACGAATGTGCTCAAAAGATTCGAGAACGTGCCATTTATATTAGCTATTTTTGGTGTGTTAGTTATGTGATTATTTTAATGCTGATTTTTAATCCAACTTCAAATATTGATCTAATTTCCTTCCACACACTCACAATATTTGCCGTATTATATATATCTACGGTCTTTTTAAATATGGTTTATTACGCAAAAAAGTACTGAATTCTAAATCGAAATTTCCCCCACATATCTATGAATCGCTCGATATGTTCAAGAGTGTTGGTTGGAAATAAAGTTTGATTAAAAGTTATTCTAAGCACTTAATTTTTCTGCATATAAAGAACCACCGTTTTGAATAAAGATTGATTAAAACCAAATATAAATGTTGATATAACGGTATTTTATTGATTTGAATAAAACAGTTAAACTTTCTTCAAAACGGTACATCTTTTTTATAAATGGTACGACTTTATTTTAAATCCACAGTTACACAATATCGCATGCCAGCTGGCATGCGATATGATCAGCCAATTCTTCTATAGCGGCAAACTGGAAAATGGAGAAAGCATCTATCACCTCGTGAGCATTCGACTGGTATTCCCAGTTCAAATTCGCCGGATGGATACTGTTTCCAAACAAGCCCTGCATATTTTACTAATGCATGATGAGCGTCAAAACGCTTAATATCGCCGATTTCAGCGAGTAAAGGGTATACCTGAAAATCGAGAATTTTGGAATCCAATGCGATTATATTTCCAATTCACTCGATTTTTACGGTTAAGGTATTGCCACTGTCCTTATATATCTAGGGTTTGAAAGCGTGAGTGCCATTGATCTGGATGCAATATTCTTCGCAATTAATAAGAAATCCATTGTCAGCGCACCTGTAGAGCTAATTATGGAGTATGATCATTATTTTTTTTACGGTATGTGAAGAAGATTCCTACAATTGTGCATTTAACTTTGAAGCACCTGATCAAATACCTCCAAAAGAAGAAGATATAAAGAAAGTGCAAAAGAAGCGGAAGAAAAACAAAAGAAGAGCGACAACAATGGTTGGAAGAACAAGCAAGAGAGCAAGAGAGTTTACCCTTTATGGGCTAGTATGACGGGGTACTCGAAAATATGATTTTATTGCTGGAGATAAACACAGTTACTCTCCTATCACAAACAAGTACGTACTATTCTTAAAGAAATTCATACAAGATGTACACACGACGTACACAGAAATCTTCTATACTCGATTTAGATAGTCCTGCTGGAGGTGTATGAAGAATGAAATCATATTAGTATTCATGTCCCATAGTGATAGGGCGACGTGGATAGATGTGGAGAGGAAAGCCATGAAAAGAAATCTATTATTAGTCGAAGATGACTTGCTGATGCGTGAGTTTATAACGGATTATTTCAAAAAGGAACAATGGGACGTGTACGAAGCGGAGAACGGTAATCTCGCACTCGAGATTTTTGAACGACAAGCCATTGACCTAATCGTGCTGGACATTATGATGCCCGAACTGGATGGGTTTTCAGTGTGCAGGCAGATTCGCAGGAATTCAGATGTTCCGATTATTATGATCACAGCTAGGGTGGAAGATGATGATCAATTGAGAGGGTTCGAGCTTGGTGCGGATGAATATGTCACAAAGCCTTTTAGTCCAAGAGTATTAGTGGCCCGTGCTACTGCACTGTTGAAACGGACGGAAGGTACGATTGGTCGAGAAGGAAATTTACTCACCTTTGGCGGGCTGACGGTAAATAGAATGTCCCATACTGTTTCCGTAGAGGGAAAATCGATTTCCTTGTCACCGAAAGAATACGAGTTGCTTCTCTTTCTTACGAAGCATTATGGGAAAGTGTTGTCTCGTGATTTTATTCTGAATGCTGTATGGGGCTACGATTATATAGGTGATTTGCGGACAGTAGACACCCACGTTAAAAAATTGAGGGCGAAACTCGGTACAGAGGGTAGATGCATCGGAACTGTCATCCGTGCAGGGTACAAGTTCGAGTTGGAAGGATGAGGAGACAAGGGGTCGTCCTTAAACTCTTTTTTGTTACGACTAGTTTGATCTTGGTTGTTTTTTCAATTGTAATGATTGCAGAAGGACTTTTTTTCGAGCGGTTTTACCGAATGTCCAAGATCCATACTCTAGAACAGAATATGAGTCAATTCGAGGAACAATACGAACAAGTTGTACCCGATCGTCAGAAAATCTCACGGTTGCTCGGTGCATTTATGAACGAGAACGATACGAGTACTTCACTCTTAAATCAAAGTTTTGAACAGATAATTTTTAATCCTTACTTTTTAGAGCTGCAAACAAACCATAAGACCGTCATTGTTCCTCTGCCTACGGATGGAATGGAATATGACTCGCTTCCAAAGGGGATTCAAATCGGCGATCAATTGGTAATAGACGGTATTTTTATGGACGAAGATGATACCGTCATGCAACCTATTACTATTCAGAAGGATCAAACGGAACTCACAATGGGGTTAACACGGGTGCAAGGGAAGATTATTGATCTGATGGTGCCTGAGCATCGCTCGTATAACCCTCTCTATCAGGATACACTAATCGACGAAGCGCTCCAGGAATGGATGCCCAAGTTGGAGCACTATCAATCGCGCTTGCAGGATGGATCGCCTGTTCAGTTGGAATGGGTAGATAATTGGAGTGGTGTTCCATATGCGATTGTGATTCAACCGCTAGCAACGGATGAACCTACTGCTCGTTATTTATTTGTCATGACTTCTCTACAACCAGTTGGGGAAGCAGTCGATATACTTAAGAAATACTTTGTCTATTTTGCTCCTATGATTCTAGTGCTCGTTACAATTCTGTCAATGATTTTCTCCAGAATTGTATCCCGTCCTTTAGTAACACTCAACCATGCTGCTGCACGTATGGCTAATTTGGATTTCACGGGAGGTCCCGGACTTAACTCGAAGGATGAATTTGGAGAACTGTCCCGTAATCTGGATGTGATGTCTCAGAACCTGGATTCGGCCTTACAGGAACTGACCAATACGAATGATAAGTTGCAATCGGAGATGGAAGAAAAACGACGGTCGGAACAACTTCGGAAAGAACTGATTGCCAATATATCACATGAATTAAAAACCCCATTAGGTATTGTGAGAGGATTCGCAGAGGGATTGCAGGATGGAGTAGCGAGAGATAAAAAAGAACGGTATCTGGATCACATTGTAAATGAGACAGATCGGATGAATGAATTAATCATGGATATGCTAGAGCTTTCCAAATTCGAGGCCAAGGCGATTCAATTAAAATGGTCACACTTCTCTATGACAAGACTTGTTCAAAATTTGGCGGATTCGTTCTCTCAACAAATGGAAAACAGGAGCATTCAGTACAAGCTGAATCATCAAGAAGAGCATTACGTCACGGCAGATTCTAGAAGAATCGAACAGGTCATTCTGAATTTAATGAGCAATGCCATACGCCATGCAGTGGAAAACAGCGTCATTACGATTACCATCGACCGGGATTCTTCCGGAAAGATACTTACGGTCATCGAGAACATGGGAATGCCAATTGCTGAGAACGATTTTAGCAGAGTATGGGAGCAATTCTACCGAATTGAGCGCTCTCGAGATCGGAAATCTGGAGGAACGGGTCTGGGACTATCTATAGTCAAACACATCCTGGAGCTCCATCATAGTGAATTTGGTGTGATGAATACGAATAACGGAGTCGCATTTTCTTTTACTTTATATGAAAGCGGAGGAGAACTACATGAATAACAAAAAATACGGCTATATCGTTTCAGTACTATTCGTGCTTCTTATGACGAGTGGTTGTGCATCTGAAAAAGAACCTGACGCATCGGATACCATCCATGCGAAGCCATCTGAAACCAATCAAGGCAGTGCTACGAAAGAAGAAGATGCTAATGCAAATCCTCAGAAGGAAGTACTCATCATTATTGATCAGACGCCGAAACCGACTGAGGGCAATAGTTTCGATTTCGTCGTGAAGCAGGTGCCGGAAGGATTCACGCTAGCTGAAATGGAGTGGAATTCCAAGAAACGCCGGATTGTCAATACGGTTCTAGAAGCCAAAGCACATGGTGCTAATGGGGAAGACGGATTTTACATTAGTGGAAACGGACAATTTTCTGGATTTATCTATCCAGACACGATGAGAGGGGATGAAGGAGAAGTTGTCTTCCGATTCACCAATTCGAAAGGTGAAGAAGTAACGTGGAAAAAGAACTTGACGTTGATGCTTCTAGAAAAAGAGGATAATGCAGCTGATGGTGTTATTGCTGACGATAAAGAGGAGCCTATGAAGGAAATTCTCGTCATTATTGATCAGACACCAAAACCGATTGAGGGCAACAGTGTCGACTTCGTCGTGAAACAGGTGCCCGAAGGATTTACGCTAGCCGAAATGAAGTGGAATTCCAAGAAACACCGGATCGTCAACACAGTCCAAACAGCGAGGGAACATGGGGCGAATGGGGAAGACGGATTTTACATTAGTGGAGACGGGCAGTTTTCAGGTTTCATCTACCCGGATACGATGAAGGGTGAGCAAGGGGAGGTTGTTTTTCTATTTACCGATAGCAAAGGAAAAGTGATAACGTGGAAAAAGGATGTAACATTGAATTCTTCAGCAACTTCTCAGAAAGAGAGTAAAAAGGAAGTTGTCACTGTGAACCCACAAGAGACGCTTGAGGTCTATATGCAGGCTATCGCTAGTCAGGATGCTGAAGCGCTTGTCGGGTTATACGGAGGGAGCTATCAAGGGCTCAGAAACTTATTTCCTGAAACTGACCTTAATGATAAGCATGCACTAGTTAAACAGTATTTGGAGTTAGGACCTAAAGTTTCACTGAAAGAGATTCTGAGTCGGACTGAAGTGAGCAAAGACGTGTATACGTTTGTAGTTGTGTTTAAAAATGAAGACGGCACGCGGTTCGGGGTAAGGGAGTTCGACAAAATCACCAATACTTTTACGTACACGGTTAAAATGGTGAATGGCAAACTGAAAGTGATGGAACTTCCCCCCTACCAAGCTTAAGTTTTGATTCATCAAGAAGAAGTCGAAATGACATCATCAAAAGGATGATGTCATTTCGACGTTTTATTTAAGTGAATTAGCTGTAATCCAACCTAATCTCATCTTCTATTACGCCCTCGCTGGCGTTTTCCACTTCCAGCTCGCTAACTTTTTTAGGTTTTGGGAGCAAAAGTTAGCATCGCCTGCCTAGACAATTTTTTAAGACCCCTAAGGTTTGTTTATCGCATACCATGCTTTTCTTTGGCATCGGCAACGACTCCTTCAACCGTCTCTTTGCTTTCCCCATATATTTCTTTGATTTCATAATGGTGTCTCTAGTCTTCTGCTGCATCTGGATAGTCTTGTCAGACATGACGTTGAATTAGTTTTTGATGCTTCTTACTTTTCGTGCACTGATCAATTACAGGGCAAGATCCACAAATGGATGGTGTCGATGGGTATTGACAATACCCTTCCTTATGTCAAATTTTACTTAGCGTATGTCTTGCGCTTTTTGTTGGTAGGACCCCTAATAATAGTGTGCTAATAGAACAAGGAAATCAATATCAGTCTTTAATATAAACTACAAAAAAGAGGAGAACTAGTAAATGGCTCACCTCTTTTTTGACGTCGCTGTGTTTTCAATTTTCCTTTTCAATAGTCTATCTTTTTTTACTTTCAACTCCTATAATCGAGTAGGAGTTTTGAATTATGTAATTAATTTAGGGAAAATTGAGGAGGAAGAAAATGAAACATCTATTTAGGTTGACCTTTATTGGACTTTCAATGTTATTACTTACCGGATGTGGTAACAAAGATAGGGTGTTTAATGATTACTCTTATTTAGATTTTGATGCCATTGAGCATTTGGAAAGTCCGAGAAAAAACGGAGTATACGATAAATATAATGATATTACAAAAGAGGATAAAGAGGACTTTATTAGATGGACTGCAACTTTTAAAGAGATGTACTACGATACCCAAATGAGACTTATTGAACAAGGACTTCCGGAAATCAGAGCAAACTTCGATAAGAAAAATATCGAAGAATATGATTTTAAAAAGGGGGAAATTGTTACCGTTTCTTGTAAACTCAAGAATTACAACTATGTTGCATGGGATAAACCTAGATGGTATCTAAAAAAATGTAAAGTTGAGGAAACAACGGAAAAAGACAAAGAAGATTTACTGGTATATCAAAATGCAGTTAATGAAAAGAAGAATGAAATGACAATTGCCACAGATAAAAAGACAGAAGATGAGCTTGTGAAGGAAAAAGAGAAAAAGGCTGGAAAACAAAAGATTGAAGCTAATGAACAAGAGATAAATAAAAAGGCTGAAGAACTAAGGGCCGAACATCTTAAAACACCGGAAGGTAAAAAAGAATACCTAACCGATGCCAAGAAAAAACTAGGTAGTGCTGAATTAATGGATATTAGAAATCCGGAAGGAAACTATTGGGTGGTTGAAGTAGTTGATAGTACTGGTTTTTCTGCGAAAACAACAAGGAAAAGTAGAATAGAAAGAAGCGCCGCGTTTTTCGGGACCATTTTCGCTAAAAGTGGAAACTTTGATACTGTATTGGTAATTTGGAATACAGATCTTGAGGATCTTAAAGGAAATGTCTCGGTTGGCACTGTATTGGAATTTGAATTAACAGATGAAAATGCAAAAAGTATTAATTGGGATAACTTTAATGCAAAAAATTTACCGGAAGTAGTCGATAGTTTTTGGGAGCGTCCTAATTTTAACTAATTTACGAAAACTCTTGGGGGAAAATTTACTTTAAATAAAAGCATCGGTGCTATAACCGATGCTTTTTTGATAGTGTAAATCAGTAAATCGATTTACCTTTTATCATCATTTTTCGTATTATCGCCCTTACCCAAGTCTATAGTATATCAGTGATTTTATTTGATGGAACATTGACTGCGAGGCGTTGGTGATTGTTTTTAAAAAGAAGTTTCAGAAGTGAATGCTGCTTCCTCCTACACTACCCCTTCATCAAAATCAAACTCCTCTTTTGTGAAGGGGTACGTGTCGCTTTGGTATTAAACGTTCCGATAATCACTCGCTGTAAAGACCATGAAACAGCGAGTAGATGCCTGGATCGTTTACGGCAAGCCGTCATACCAAACGAGGCGAAGTTCAAAATCTACATATAAAGACAAAAGGAAGGGAATGCGGCTGCATTCCTTTTTATTATGAGCATTTTTTTCGATTTCTTTCGCCATACGCCCAAGCAGGTAGACCGTCTGCTTGGGCTTTGCCATTTGCGTTCAACATTCGGCAATGAGCGTGGCAGATTCTGCCTACCGCGCTCCTATCCGTGTTTCACCTCAAAAAGCAAGGATCGTCAAAACTTTTTGTTGGAAACGCTACGCTACAAAAACTTTTGAGCTATTGCAGGCAATTCCTTGCTTTTTGATTGCTGCAAATAGCTGCATGGCATAGCCAAGAAATCGGAAAAAATTCAGCCTTCCGACTTCGTGATTGCGGCTAAAGCAATCGAAAAAACAAAGGAGGAACTACCATGACAAAAGAAATTGAAAAAAATCTAGAGTTACAGCCTATTTATGAGATTGTGAGAATCAAGGCCGAGCGTCGCAAGTTGCCGAAAAAATATCTTTCTGAGAATTTAACGGATTACACCGTACGCAGTCCCGAGGATTTTGCGAATATCGCGATGAAGTTTATCGGCAATGAGGATAGAGAAGTATTTTTAGTCGCGTGCCTATCCGTGAAAAACGAAATCCAAGGCTTGCACCGTTGCCATATCGGAACGTTAAATTCAAGCCTTGTGACACCGCGAGAAGTGTTCAAAACAGCGTTTTTACAAAATGCGGCAAGTATCATTGTTGCACATAACCATCCGAGCCAAAATGTCACACCAAGCGCAGAGGACATTGACGTTACAAAGCGATTATGCGAAGCAGGGGAATTATTAGGTGTAGAAGTCCTTGACCATTTAGTTGTCAGCGAAACAAAGTATTTATCGTTGAAGGAGAAGGGCTATATGTAAAACTAAAACGGCAAAAGACGTATATCATGTACGTCTTTTGCTCATGGAAATGTAAAAAAACGCGCCATCTTGCCAGCAAGATGGCGAATTTCAAGATTGATTAAACAGAAAATTTATTATATAATTAGTTAACTATGAAAAACCAGGTTAACCATTGTTCTAATAATATTAATTGGTTAACAAATGGAGGGAAATAAAATGGCTGATAAAACATTTGGAGTGAAAGTTAGCGAGGAAATGTATGAAAAAGTGCGAGAAGTCATTGAGATGAGCGGGACAAGCAGTAAAGAATGGTTTGAACGCGCCATTGCCTTGTACGAAATGAATGCCATTAAGCAAGGATCATCCGACTATACACAAGATTTAACGGAACTGGAGCATCACACGACACGCATGTATGAATTGATCGTCAACATGATTCAACGTTCTGTTCATTTAAAGGAATATGCTGTGAAGGAAGTGGCTGAGAAATTAGAAAGCAAAGAAGCTATTATCACAGACTTACAGCAACAGACCCAACAATTAAAGATGGAACTGGCAACAAAAACAGAAGGAATTCAAACATTTGAGGAACAGGTTAAAGAACTTGAAGAGAAACTTCTGGCCAATCAAACGATGCTTGAAAACAATCAAGCGTTGATTAGTGAATATAAGGATAAGAACGACACGTTAAGTGGTCTCGTCACGAAGTATCAAGGCTATGCAGAGGAAAATGAGGCGTTGAAAAAGTCCTTTGATATTGAAAAGACTGAGTGGAGAAAACAAGCAGGTATTGACAAGGTTGCATTTGAAGAAAAAGTCTCAGAGCTATTACAGGAGAAGCAAACGGTATCTGAAGAACTACGTGTGCTACGGATGGATTTTGAACAAGTGAAAACGAACCATGAACGTGATCTATCTCATCTTTCAGAGCGCAAGGAACTTGAACGTGAAAAGGCAGTGGTGGAAGCAGAGCGCCTGCATAATGAGGAAGTACGTAAGCTGTATGATGAAATGGCAGCCCTCCGTAAAGTGCATGAGGAGACGAAGGAAAAGTTGAAGGCAGAAATATCGTTACTTCAACAGGAGAATCGGAAAATGAATAACTAAACAGCGTATTTGCAATAGTGGAGAGGGATTGGTCATGCTATTACCAAGAATCAAAAGTGGAAATTTCTACTTCTGAAATGTAGAAATGACGTGAAGTTAATTGGTCGTTTAGCTGTCGGGAAAAAATGATTCGCACAATTGTATTGATATCACGCATTTTTTGTGCGAATCGTGATATACTAGTAATGAGGTGATGGAGATGGACTTTAAAAATACGGCATCATTACTGAATCAATGGATGGAAAAAAATCAAATGACGAAAACAAGAATGGCACAATTGATGGATATAAGTGAAGCGCTTTTACGTGCGCTTTTAAAAGGGGATCGTCGTATTACATCTGAGCGTTTAACACAGTTCGCAGAAATCACAAACATTCCGCGCGCATCGTTATTAGGATTATCCGATAAAGAAACATTTGCAGGATACAGTGTCATCCCACGTGGAGGCACAGAACTTTCAATTGCTAATAAGCATCAAATTCAGCAGATTGCCTTGCTTTTAAATGAGTACGAAAGCTTTAAATAAAAGCAGGGAAGGAGATGTTGGAAAATGAATAGTTGTATGCAAGAAGTCGAACGTTTAGCAGAAGATTACTATAAGGAATATGTGTCGCCTAAGACATCCCTCATGTTAGCAGATGTGTTGGATGAGGTGATCGCAAGACAAGGAATTGAAGTGATTTATCTAAGCATACCCAAAATGGATGGCGAAGATCGTATACTAAATGGGATGTTCTTTAAACATATGGACGAAACGGTACAACCTAAAATTGTGATTAATCAATTAGATACCATTCGTACGCAAAATTTCACGTTGGCACATGAATGGTTCCACGCTATCTTAGAATCTGAGGATTTAAAGCAGTATGAAATTGAAATTCAATCGAATGAAGAGCTGGAACGTGCAGGTGATTATTTTGCTGCATCTATTTTGATGAATCAGGAAGCGTTTGTTTCTTACTTTGAGATTATCTGCGGACAGTCTCTAGAACTGCAAATATTTAAGCTGGCAGATATATTCAAAGTACCGTACGTGAGCGTAGTGAGGCGACTGAGTGAGCTTGAATTAGCACCGGTTTCTGAATTGTCATCCTTAACAGAGCGAGAATTGGCTGAACTGCGTTGTGAACAAATAGGCGAGTCGATATTAGATTTTCCACCAAAACGTATTCAATTCACGCAATACCAGCAACTTGTAAAAGATAAAGTGGTAAAGGGAGAACTTTCTAACTTAGATGCAGCGAAAAAACTTACGCGTTTAAATCCCGAGTTATCTGAAGAATACTTTGGAAGGTCAGCAGGCACGAGAGACATCAATCAACTTTGGGATGAGCTGGACGAAGCCTAATGGAGGGATAAAAAAATGCGGAATAATACTTTGCCGATTCCCTCTATTTGCTTTATCGATGCCAATATTATTTTCTATATTGAACAGTTGAAATCAAAGGATGATTTTCTAACTATCATTGAGCAAGTGTATGAATCGGTTTATATACATGAAGAAGTTTATCAAGAATTAAGTATTGCAGGTCAAAAATTTGTTGATGAAAAATGTCAAGCGAATAAGTGGGTATTATTTGAACCTCTTCAGGTTTTTAAAGACACTTATGAGGACTATAGGCTAATGTTATCCGAGGTACAATCAACTTTAATTGAAGTGGACACCCGTAGAGGTAAGGCAGGTAGTGCCGGTACGGGTGAAATTGCTTCTTTAGCAGCTGCCTATTTACTGAATGCAGGATTTATTTGCAGTAACGATTATTCAATTGAAGAAGTGATTCAAGAGGTACCGTTACATATTTTCATCGACGGAGATGATTCGCAAGAACCGGTTTTGATTACGCATCACAACCTCTTGGACTTCTGTAAGCTAGTTGTAGAAGGTGGAGTATTGCCACGCAAAACTGTCAGGAAGTTCTTTCAAATTGCGCATATCGAAATGAAAACAGACAATAGGAAGCTGTTTCATGAGCGAATGGCAGAATTTGATCAGGTGATACCCGTGGTATAGCATATAAACATGTAAATCGTATACCGAATAAAATTCGGACTAGAATCTTGTTGCGAGAGTCTTATAGTAAGGCGCTTGGTTTTACTTACCAAGCGCCTTTTCCGAGCAGATCTGAATCTTGAACGTATTGTGCAATCGTTTTTGTTTCAAGAATGAAGTTCCGTATTTTTCATATCTCACAAAAGTTTTTTTGAACTATTAACTTTTTCTAGTCATACGAAGGTTTTTCAAAGTTAATGAACTGGAGTTATTGCGCCCCTACTAGATCTTTATTAGCACTATCATAATAAACATTAGTTAAAAGTGAAACGAGATAATCATCATTTAATAACTTTAAGAATAAATCTTGAGACTTTTTGGTATTTAAGGTAAATTTAGTCCTATCTTCATTAAAAATAAACGCATCCTTTAACGGCTCATAATTATCTATAAAGCTAGTAATAGAAAACATGTTTAAGTTATTTAACACAATTGAATGCGTTCCGAGTTGTGCTAACTTTCTTGAAAATGTTATGTCTGTTAATCTTGATGACAAGGTTGTTGTATCATCAATTAAATCAGCTAATTTAATTAGCTCCAACGCTTCATTAGCTTTTTTATTTATAATTTTATGGAAGGAAAAGTTTCTTTCAAGTACCCGAGTATTTCTAACAAACAAATCATTGTTTAAATAAAAGAAATCGAAGTCAGGATAAACTTTTAATATATCTTCTGGAATTTGAACTAATCTTTCTTCAGATTTCCATAGCCCCATTGCTTTGCTATCACGTTTATACAAGTTGATAGGGTAATTTGTTTTATATGAAATTAGAGTAAGATCATCTACTTGCAAAATAAAAACAATTCCTGAAATTTCGTCCAAGTTATCAATTGAAAAAGAAAACGTATCAAACTCGTGTTGACTTTGAAAGGTATTAAAAATTGAAAATGATTCAGGTAGTTCATCATAGTCATATTTGAATAAAACATTTTTTCGTTCTTCAAATTTGGATATTTCAGTAATTCGGAGTTCTGTATTATCAACTATAGTTTCTTTAAGATGTTTTAAGAAATCTTTTTTTAATAACTCTTGATCGCTTCCGTCAATATCAGCAAACCTTATAACCTTTTCAGTATCCTTGTTAAGAATAAATAATACCTCGCAAACAAAATCATCGGATTTATCAAGAAAAACCTGTATTTTACTACTTACGTCAATATTAGTCATCGTCTCACCCTCACATAATAAATATCTTCATGTATTTTTCTATAGCTTAATCTATCATTCAAAGTTATAATTTCTCTCGAAATGAGTATAATACCAGGTTTGATATCACCAGTTCGAAACTGTGCATCTATTTTATAAATTTTGTATCCTAGTAAGGCTAACGTAGGGTTTGTATAAAACATATTAGTTTTAACATACATCATGCCAATTGCAATTAATAGCAACAATAACACAATAGAATAACGAATTTGAGTTAAGTCAAAAGCGATTAAAGGTATAATATAAGTTGTTAAGAAAGTTAAATGCTCGTAGTTTTTATTTTCAATTTTTTTCACTATAATAATATTTTGTTGACTGCCGGATAATTTATACTTGAATCTGTAAAAGAAAAATATACCAAGTGAAAATAATAATAATGAAAATAATGATACAATGTTCATTATTATTAACTCTTTAAATCCTATAAAAGAACAAGTACTTTCAAAACAAATTGGGATGTCGATGGTTACAATGATTATTAAGATAAAAAGTAGCCAGAGAGAGATAATATAAAGTTCAATTTTGTCCCAATTATTTTTAATCAAAATTTCACCCTCTCTTTCACATCATTTAATCATAAATACTATAACAACACGAAAAAATTTATCACTATTGTATTTATATAGAGCACCATGAAAGTACAGAGTTTTGCAATTTCATGTGCTTTTTCGTTACACAACTCTGTACTATGATTTTCAAAATACAGGTTTGTATGGCAAGTATACAACATTACCGTTTCTGAAAAGTGGATTTTTTATTATGAATAACCCGGAAGTTATGAAACGGCAAACTCTGGGTTACTCACTATCACAAATTTTGTCACTCGGGGCAAAAATATACTAAGTGTGGTACATTGCGTTGGCTGTATTATATCCCCCCTTCGTTCAAAATCTTATAAACCGTACTACGTCCAATGGCATACTCTTTCGCGATATCTGAGGCACTTTCACCACTGTTAAACAACTTTACAATCCGGCGTTTCGTGCCGGCGTCTATGGCAGGACGTCCCCCGACGCGCCCGCGCTTACGAGCAGCCTCCAGCCCAGCTTTTGTTCGCTGTTGGATTATATCGCGCTCGAATTCGGCAAAGACGGCAAGCATCCCGAACATGGCACGTCCAGTTGGAGTAGTTGTATCAAAGCTATCCTGAATACTAACAAAATCCACCTGTCGCTTGGCCATCTCGTCTGTTAATTGATAGAGCTCCTTAGTGCTTCGAGCAAGCCGGTCTAGTTTATAGACAACAAAACGATCGCCAGGAGCAGCAGCTTTAAGGGCATAATTTAATTCGGTACGATCAGTTTTTCGTGTTGAAATCTTCTCAACATATAAAAGAAGATCCATATCTTGCTCCATGGCATACTTTTCAATAGCAATCTTTTGAAGGTCCAAATTTTGATCTTCGGTACTGACACGCGCATAGCCGATGATTCTACTCATGAAAACGCTCCTTTTTGTCTACAACCATACGTTTTATATAATATATATTATAGACGAGTAAATAGACAGAAACAATAAAATGCAGCCTTCTCAAACGTTAATTTGAGAAGGCTGTTTAAAATGTCTATATAACGGTGGTTTTATATATATTTCTTCATTCGATGAAATAATCTGTCCTATTTGCAATTCTTCTTGTAGATGATGCCAATCGTACTAAGGGAGGTACTAGGTTCCCCACGATCTTATAATTAGGTGGCTTGCCATAAGGAAATCACATCTAGCCAGAAACACCGGGCATGTAAAAACTGCCAGATTTCATAACTTTAATGATTTGATGTTATGCTAAATTCATAGCTGATCTAGTTCTTAATCTGCTGCAATTACGCTTGTTAATTGATTAGTGTAGCTCAGTATGTTCTCTATTTCTGCTATAATTCGTTGTTGCTCAGATAAAGGAGGAAATGGAACAAGAAAGCTTTTTACTGTGGTCGTATTCAATTCTTTTTGTTTAGTACTACCACTGCAAATATCCTCAATATTGTTCTGAACAAGAGGAGAAGCAATGAAATAGTATATAAATTTACTTACAATATCTGCGAAAAAAGGTCTAATAATAGTTACATGTGAATCTGCCACAACAGTTTTATATTCACTTGCTACCTCGGAATATATTGCTATTCTACCTAGGGTACCAAGACCGGTTGAATTCCATAACAGATCGTTCTTTTTTAAATATCTGATAGGTGTATAACTACTTATTGCATCCGGATTTAAAAATCTAGCTTTATCTAATGAAAAACCAGACCATTGCACACATTTTTGCGAAATAATAGGAATCTCTTTGATATCGGAGTATTTTGGAGACTTTCCTCTTTGTATATATGACGTAATATCATTTAATCTAACCCATTCCCAAGAATCAGGTATCTCAAAAGGAATTTCCTTGTCAGTGATAGGTGGGAGCGCCTTTTCCCGCTTAATCATTTTATCTTTGATGAGCTGTTCTTTCTCTTTTGCAATTTGTTCTAGCAATAAGCTGGCAGGCTCGTCATTATGATCTTGCTCAACCAGCTTACCTTGCATAGCGTACTGTAAAATCGATTTCTCCATGTTTGTTGGGAAATTGGTGTTTAGTGCGGTGAGTTCTTGTTCAAGAGCATCGTAATGGTCAATTACTTCAAATATTTCTTGAATTCTTTTTGCGATTTTTTTTTGCTCACTTAGAGAGCATATCGGAACAAGAAAGCTACACCATTTTGTTTTGTTTATAATTGGAGTTGCGGTGCCTGTAGCTTGGTAAATCATTAAATCCTTAAAATAATTTGAGGTCAAAATATAGTAGAGATATTTTAAATCTACTATATCTGCAAAAGGAGTTAATGTGTTTATTTGCTGATTGCAGGATACATCTCTGTCTGTATAATAACACTTCCCCCTAGAACCACCTATACATACCATGAGAATAGAATTTTTTGATATCAATCGGCCCTTTTTAATTCCTGTCTCTGAGAGCTTTTGGTTGTCATAGTCAATATAACTACCGAATATATCGCCAGGCTTTATGAAAGGGATATAGTCACCATAGTTTTCCTTATTACTTGTAGAGGGAGTTGTCCCTGTCTGAACTATACCTAATTGGTCAAGACGCGCCCATGCCCAAGAATCAGGCAATTCAAAGGGAACTTCGCCACTAGTAAAGGGAGGGGAATTTTCTTTGAAATTTAACGTTTTATCTTCATTAAGTTGCAATACATTAATAGGTTCATCATTAGAATCTTGTGCAACTAGCTTGCCCTGCATAGCATATTGGAGAATCGAATTTTTTAGTTGTTGTGCCTTCATTGCTTATCACCTAGAATTGTTTGAATATCAGCTAAAATGCTGTCGATCTGTTTGTTTAACTCTGTTCTTTTCACTTGGTAATTTTCCATTAGCTCATCCGGATCCAGTAATTCTTCCTCTTCCTGCGGGAAACCGCATAAGTCTAAGTTATAATTACCCCCGATAATTTTCTCTGCAGAGTATCTTTTCGCCTTATCAAAGTTACCTTCTGTTATTTCAACTCGATTTTCCCACCATTCCATTGCTGGAGAGAAGTGTTCAAGTTTAATCGGTCTCGTTTTGGAGAAGTTCTTATATCCTTCTGGCATGTCCAATCGATAGAACCAAGTTTCTTCTGTTGGCTTGGTTTTATCAAAGAATAGGATGTTTGTCCGAATGCTTGTGTAGGGAGCAAAAACACTGTGCGGTAATCTGATCACCGTATGCAGGTTAAACTCTTTGATAAGTTTCTCTTTGATGGCCAACTTAGCGTTATCAGCCCCAAACAAGAAACCGTCAGGCAGAATCACGCCTGCTCGACCATCTCTCTTCAAGCGATACATAATGACAGACATAAATAGATCTGCTGTTTCACTGCTTCTTAGATCCATTGGGAAATTCATTTTAATGCTGTCTTGCTCGGAACCACCATATGGAGGATTCATCAAGATAACATCGAAACGGTCCTTTTCAGAATAGTCCCGCACGTTCTTTTCCAAGGCGTTGCCATGAATAATAAACGGATTATCAATATCATGCAACAACAAATTGGTAACAGAAAGCAAGTGAGGAAGAGCTTTTTTTTCAATTCCAAAGACAGCCTGATTATAGGCCTCTCTATCTTTTACAGAATGCACCTGCTCCTCTAAATAATTAAGCGAAGAAGTCAGGAAACCAGCTGTTCCGCAAGCGAAGTCAGCAATTTTATCTTTAATTTGTGGCTTAACCATTTGTACAATGAAATCTGTTACGGCCCGGGGGGTGTAATATTCCCCGGAAGATCGTTGGTTCTGCAAATCCTTTAGAATCTGTTCATAGATATCGTTAAAATCGTGGCGTTCTTTATGATCTGTGAAATCGACTACATCTATAACATTGACGACCTGGCGCAGCAGGACACCGTCTTTCATATAGTTGTACGTATCCTCAAATGCAAATTTCACGATAGATTTGCTAATCGGTGTATGCTCATCGACCTCAAGGTTTTTAAGTGAAGGTATCAGTTCTTCATTTATGAATGTGAGAAGAGCCTCACCCGTTTTTGCCTTTCCGTTCCTTTCGTCCACTGCCCAGTTACGCCAACGATATTTTTCCGGAATAATGGATTGGAAGTCATCATCATGGAACTCCCAGAGTTCTTCCTTGGCATCATAAACTTTAAGGAAGAGCAACCATACAATTTGCTCGATGCGCTGGGCGTCACCATTGACGCCCGCATCATTTCGCATAATATCTTGTAAACTTTTAATAAATGATCTTGTTGTCATCTTTAGGCTCCTAAGCTAGATATATTTCGTCTTGTAGTTCTCTTACGGCTTCCATATACTTCTTTTTACCTCCGAAAGCTTTAACAATCTTTAGGGGGCTGCCGAACTTCTCAAATTCCTTTAGTTCCAGCACTTCCGTACCTTCAAGCTGATTAATACCTTCATCTTTATATTTGTCGAGCAAGGTTTCCAGTACGGGTCTCGCCACATCTTTATATTGGTAAATATAGCCGCGCTTTTTTACATTATTTGCTCGTTCAGCTTTGGTAAGTGCAGGCTGGTCAAAAGCCAAGTGGCAAATCAGGTCGAAGTCGTCCAGGTCTGCCAAATTTTCATTCTCACGCAAGGCATCGAGCAAAACGCCATGCTCTGCCAACTCATCAAGGATGGCCTGCTTCTTTTGCTCCGAGTTCCACTTTTTGAGGAAATCTTTCAGTGTAGCGTATTCCTTTAAAATATTTTTCTTCGTGTAGTCTGTAAGACTTTCAGTAATGAGCAGACCACCTTTGTCATAGTATTGAACGCGTTCATTTATAACCTTCACATCGACATCATTAATCCTGAATTTTTTCAAAGGCTCACCTGGATCATCGCCTCCGGTACCTGGCTCGGGATGAGGTGGAAAGCCATCAGTTGGCTCATCATCCGGAGGGGTTGGAGATGGATCAATGATAGGACCATCTGGAGGAACATCGACCACACCCTCTGGAGTTCCGTCGAAGTCAGGATCTGCAAAGAGACGACTGGCATTTCTAAAGTCGAGAATTGTAAAGTATTCTTTTCCATGCTCCGGATCTAGTCGTGTGCCGCGCCCAATAATTTGTTTGAACTCCGTCATGGAATTGATATTGGAATCGAGTACGATGAGTTTGCATGTTTTTGCATCTACTCCAGTTGTAAGCAACTTGGAAGTTGTCACAATGGTCGGGTATTGGCTTTCTCGGTCAATAAAGTTATCAAGCTGCGCTTTGCCTTCAGGATTATCACCTGTGATACGCATAACATAACGAGGATTTTCCTTAACCAGGTCGGCATTCTCATTTACTAAAGCCTGTCGCATACGCTCAGCATGGTCTATGTCAATACAAAACACAATGGTTTTAGCCAAACGATCTGTTTTTTTTAGGAATTCAGTGATTCGTTTAGCAACTGTCTCGGTTCGTTCGTCAATGATAAGCGTTCTGTCGTAATCTTTTATGTTGTATTCGCGGTCATCCACGAGATTTCCATGAATGTCTAATTTCCCTTTTTTAGGTCGATATCCTTCCAAGTCTACATCCAGCCCTACACGGATTACTTTGTACGGTGCAAGGAAACCATCGTCGATACCTTCTTTTAGGCTGTACGTGTAAATCGGCTGGCCAAAGTAATCAGTACTTGAAACGTCTTTTGTTTTAAGAGGTGTTGCAGTGAGACCAATATGCGTTGTGTTTTCCGTGCTAAAATAATCCAGCACTTTTCTCCACGCGCTTTCTTCCTTCGCAGATCCCCTGTGTGCCTCATCAATAACGATAAGATCAAAGAAATCGGGTTTGAACTGTCGGAATGGCTCTTCTCCTTCGTCCCCAGCCAATTGGTGGTACAAAGCCAAGTAGATTTCGTAGGAGCTATCTAGCTTGCGATTTTCAACCTTTGTCATGACCTTTTCAAAAGGCTTAAAATCATTTGTCATTGTCTGATCGATCAAAATATTTCTATCGGCCAGGAATAGAACCTTTTTCTTTTTTCCAGCTTTCCAGAGACGATAAATAATCTGAAAAGCTGTATACGTTTTCCCTGTTCCTGTAGCCATCACAAGAAGAGCCCGATTCTGCCCCTTAGCTATTGCTTCCACTGTTCTGTTGACAGCAATGCGTTGGTAATACCTTGGAGTTTTATCACCCAACTGAAAGTAGTAAGGTTCGTTAATAACCTCTTTTTGTTCTTCGGTTAAGCCTTTTTCTCGCTCATACCTTTCCCAAAGGGACTCGGGAGAAGGGAACTCATCGATGGATAGTTCTCTTTCTTTGCCTGTCAGCATGTCATGTTCTAGAAAGCTATCGCCGTTTGAGCTGTATGCGAAAGGTACGTCCAAGATTCTTGCGTATTCGATTGCTTGTTGCATGCCGGCCCCTACAGAGTGCCGATTATCTTTTGCTTCAATGATAGCAATTGGATAATTTTTTTTGTGCATCAACAGATAATCCGCCCTTTTTCGCGGTGCCCTTGTTGTCAAGTTTCCGCGTACGATAACGCGCCCATCCGTAAAGCTGTGTTCAAAAAACACATTTGTCTTTACATCCCATCCAGACTGGTCAATTGCAGGTGTGATGAACTTGTTTTTAATGTCCTCTTCTGTCATTTGCTTTTTGGTTTTCAATGGAGGACCCCCTTTTATTTTATTGTATCATTTAACAAGATTGTATTTTACGTACATTAGATCAACAGACTGGTGAATCTCGAGATTTCCTTGGAGATGGTATCCGTGCTTTCCGACTTCACACGTTGAAATACCTTACTGACAATCTCTTTCTGAAGCTGTACCGAAGGCAATGGTACTATGAGATCCTTAATATCTTTTAGCTTAATGAATCTTTGAGCAGTTCCGGCGGCTTTTTGTTCCAATTGTTCAGATGCCCATCGCGTAGAAAGATATAGCAAAACGAACTCAGGCAGAATGTTTTCAGGGTTAACACGAACAATAGAGATATGTTGGTTAGCTAAGGCGCCTTCGTCTGATTCTTTAGCTAGCGCAGCTTTTCCAATTGTACCGACTCTAGAAATTAATATATCTCCAGATAACAGACGAGCTTTTGACTTTTCATTTGCAGTTTGCTCATCAAAAAACACCAATTTATCACTTGAAATCTTTCCTTCCTGAAGATCTTGTATCCGGACATAAGGAAGACCGGAATTTTTATATTCTTTGGAGGGTATTGGGACTCCAGACAAGAATGTTATTGCAAGCTCAGAAAGCTTATTTACCGGTATCTGCCACGCTTGATTTTGAGGTTTTTCCAAGTAATAGGATACATCTAATCTATCGCTTAGAGTGCTGTAAGGCATTACCTTTGTAAGACTAGTTATTGATGGGCTTTCATACTTATGAATTAGATTTTCCTCGACGAAAATCTCTTCTGTGATTTCCCCTAAGTCCTTAGAATTCTGATTAAGTTGTACCCATTGTCGGAATAGCTGCCTCGCTTCCTCGGCCAAATCCCCTGTACTACTATTCAAAGGAATGCAAAGTTCCTTAACATCTTCTAACTTTAGGGTGGGTATGGATGTGCCCCTTGCTTTTGACTGGAGCAGCGCATTGATTTTAGGACTTCTTAAAATAAAATACAAAATTTCTTGTTCAATCAGTTTGGGGCGAATGACAATAAAAGAAGAGTTTACTATACATCCGTCGAAATCAGATGTGACGATACTGATCTGGTTACGTTCAGGTCTAACCGTAGAAAGAAGGATGTCACCACTCTGTACAATTAATGTAGCTCGAGCCGGAAGCTTCTCTCCACTTACCTCCTTATGTTCGGTTATCAAGCCTGAAAACGAAGACACACAACTCAAATCCAAGTATTTATATGAAGCAGTCACATCAATGCTACTTGAATGTAAATGATCGGGGTTGAGGACAGCAATATCGCTTAATGGTACCCCTTCATATTCTTCAAATTTGGTATCTGTGCCTAAGCCATGAAAGGTCCAGTCAATATGATTTAGATTTGTATACGGTACAGATTTCACTTTAATCAATAGAAGGAACTCCTTTCTTCCACTCAGCAAACTTCAAAGCGATATCCTTGAATTCATCAATACTTTCCGCCTGAGCTAGGAAAAGCTCATTAGCCGTTTCTTCGGAATTCAGCTTCCTACGTAAAACCAGCATGCTTGTTTTTACCGCCGTATATGGTTTTAAGGTGTGTGGTGGCAAGCTTATAATGGCTTCAATTATTGTGTTCTCTTTGATGAATTCTCTGGTTATTTTCGAACTACTTGAAAATAACACTTTCTCTGGAACTAAAGCCAAAATGTAACCGCCTGGCTTGGCGACCCGTATTGCCTTTTCTATGAATAAATCAGTTACTTCATTGGATTTTTTCCCTTGAGCTAATTGAAAATGAATCTGCTGTTCCTCAGAGAGTTTGTATCGCCCTCCAAGAGGAGGATCAACAAGAACAAGGGATTGGGAATTGTCCGGCAATACATTGGTATTCTCAGATGATAATGCGTCCCCGCAAGTAATCTCTGAAGGGCCAAACCCTCCAAGAATGGAGAGTATTTTCAACTGGTTGCACGTATCCTTTTGCTTTTCAAAACCGGACAGATGCTGAATACTGTTTGTTTGCATGACTTCAAAGGCTATTGAACCCATGCCTGCTGCCAAATCAGCAACAGTATCGCAGTTTAACGATAGGGTCTGTGCTATTTTGGCAAAAAGTACTCTTACATGAGATGGAGATAGGTATTGACCCATAGTTTTTTGGTCCTCGACTTTTAACAAGGCTTTTTGTAGATATGGACTTTTGGTTGGTAATGCACTTATCTGATTTATCACAAAGGATATGGTTTCTTTATTCAACCCATATCTAGCTGGAATGATATCTAAGGAGTAATCCGTAACAGCATCCTGAATTAAGCGATGTAATATGTCCTCGTTATCGATGGACCACCAAAGGTCCGTCTTTTGGTTCTTTTCCAAATAAGATCTTACCAGTAGCGTAAGGGACAACATTATAAGAGCTTGGTCAGGCTTAAGGAGACCACGCAATCTATCCATTACCCCGTATAGTACAGCTGTGACGTCTTCCTCATTCACCAAGTAATTGTTCCCTTGTGCAAATTGCGGCTCATCGATTGGCAAGAAAGATTTTCCTTCAAACCAATATTCTCGTTCATTTGTCTTTAAAACTGCGTAAGGAGCATTTAAATCAGCTACATATTTCATTAATTGTTGTTGAGCAGAAGCCGTAGGATTCATTTTCACCTCAACCACAACTTCAGGCAGTAGTTCTCCTTCTAGTGAAATTGAATAACCCACTAGATCTACGTAACTTCTTCCGACCTTAGCCTCCCGCTTTACCACAGGAAGCCCCTTCCTTCTCAGTTTTTTCTCGATGTCATTTTCAAGCTTTAGATGGTCGTTTTTAATATTCACTGTCATCCTCCTCGTTTTATGAAGCAATCTTATTTGCGATTGTCTTGTGATAAGATTTGAGCTTTTGCAAATACAAATTTTGCTCTTCTTCTGCTTTTCCTTTTAGATATTGTTCTTTAGTTATTGGTCGTGCTCCAACAATGGAGTGAAGGATGTTATCGCCTTTTTTTACACCAGGCATACCAGCTACCATTTTGACAACATCCATTAGATTGGAATTACTTGGTGTCTGTAAATACCTCGATACGTGAATTTCTCTTTTTGTTCCTACATGACCATAGCGACATATTACTTTCCAATAAATTTCTAGAATAATCATAGAGGGGTAAATTCTCCTTTTTGTTATAATTGTTTATCACTGGAGCGTTTTATATATTTGAAGTATATAATACGTTTTAATTAATGTCAACGCATTTGTGGTTTTTGTATTTATGTAAGTAAAATTTTTATCACTGGAGCGTTTTTAAATTTGAGAAAGAAAAAACCCCCATAAACCTAAGTTGGCTTGGGAGCTTGGAATATTGAAGAAATAGAAATTAATTTATGGCTTGTGTGTTATTAATGCGTATGAAGTACACTTGTTACTTATCTTCAAAAAACGCCTCAACCATAAAGTCAAACTGCCGTTGCTGGCGATCAGTCAGCTCGTTTTTCACATAGCTATCAATCAAATTTTGAAGAATAACGTATGTCTTATGTTCGTCCATAAAGGATCCGAGTAAATTCAATTCACTGTGAATCAATGTAGGCACTTTTAAGCTTTTTGTACTATTTGTCTTGCCGACACCTAATTTCTTACGAGGTGTAGGTGGAGCAATTTTTGTCGCTTCAGGTTTTGCTGTAGGCTTAACGGAAACAGGTTTTTCTTGCTTTTGTTGCTCTGTATAGCCAAAGTCCATATCGTTTTTCTTTACGGGTACGGACGGCTGCATGATTGTCGGTTTCTTTTTCTTCTTGATTAATCCACCTTTTTCATTACTCATACTTACCGGCCTCCTCGAATTGGGACAGTTTCGCTTCCAACTCGTCAATGACGTCCAAGAAAACTTGATGGGCTTTGCGGTCATGCATATCATTGTTCGTAATTCCCGTTACATCCCACGCCTTTAGCCGTTCTAGGTGCTTGATGACACTATCCATGACGTTATCACTGCCGAACATCTCTCTTGCACGTTCGAGCGTAGAAATATCGACACGCCCACCTGGACGAAGCAGAACAGGAAGAACACCTGCGACTTGGATATCTGCATCATAATTATCTGCCATGAATTGCAGATACTTTATATACGTTTCAGCGCCTTCTAGTGATAGCTCCTGAGCTTGGAGGATGATTAATACGTAATCAGCAGCCATCATCGCGTTATCAGAGAAGTCACTGATTGTTGGAGGTACATCAATGAAAATATAGTCATAGTCATCACGAATTGGATCAAGTAGCTTCTTTAAATAAGAAACTTGATCAATTTCTTCTTTTACATTGGCATATAAAAATTTCGGGAAATTTTTAAAGGACACTTGTGCAGGAATGACATGCAGATTGTCCGTCATTTTGACGATGCATTCTTTTAATGAACCATTTTGGAAGCCTTCGAAAATACTAGTATTAATTTCAGTGACCCCTGTGGAACGCGCAATTAATGTACTCGCATTGCCTTGCGGATCCATATCAACAAGCAATACCTTTTTATTACGGTCAAAAGCTAACTCCCAACTCGCCATGACCGATACCTTCGTTTTCCCAACGCCACCTTTAAAGTTCCCCACCACGATCGTAATTGCCATTATTTCATCTCCTTCAAATCACGTTATCAAGTTCAGAATCTATGTATCAAGTATAACTTAACAAAAAACACTTTGCAAAATACTTCTTTGCAAAGTTCTACTTTTAAATATTTGGTATGATGGCTCACAGAATACTATCTAATTAAAGGGGAAAACCTCTATAGCGTTGAATAAGTCATTGAGGTGATGTTATGGACAACGTTACCGAAGCAAGCATAAAAATCAGTGAAATAGCCGGTCGGTTGGGGTTAGAGGCCGTTACGATACGCAAGTGCTGTCTTGAATTAGAGAAGCATGGATTTCTCTTTCAGCGTAACGAAGGAAATAACCAGGAGTTCACAAGTGAGGACTTACATGCACTATCTCAGATGAAACGTTTGATCGAAGTTGCCAAGATGAATTGGGTCGCGGCTGCAAATGTTGTTGTCTCAGGTCACGGGCCTTCTAGTGATACAGGGAATGAATCACCGTCTGTTTCCGTATCGGTGATTAAAGCCGATGGAATATGGAGTTTAAAGGAAAACAACGTTACTTAGATCAACTAGACAATCTAATCCATAACGTTCTGAACGTTAATAATGACATAACAAAGCAAAGATTTTTGCATGTTTTATCTCACTGTAAATAAATTCGAATGTTTGGATAATGGGGGGGTTGTATATGGAAAATGGAATTACTTTAAAAGAGATGGTAGAGAAAATTATTGATAGAGGTCAAATGATAAATCAGAAAGAATTAAAGGCCATGTTGCGGGAATGGGAAATGATTTATACAGATGGATATAAAAAAATGAGAGCTACAAATACGGCTAAACGATCTGCTTATTTGAAGGAAGTTGATATATCAGAAGGGTTCGATCAATATGGTAGGAATCATAAAAATTTTACGGTTCTGATAACTGACGAAGGTGAGAAATATATTTTAAATAAAATGTTTGAATATGAAATTGAGTAAGTCATTGGGGGTGATGTTATGGACAACGTTATCGAAGCAAGCATGAAAACCAGTGAAATAGCTAGCAGATTAGGGTTAGAGACCGTTACGATACGCAAGTACTGTCTTGAGTTGGAAAAGCGCGGATTCATCTTTCAACGTAACGATGGAAAAAATAGAGATTTCACAAGTGAGGACTTAGATGCACTATCTCAGATGAAACATTTGATTGAGGTTGCCAAGATGAATCGGGTTGCTGCTGCTAATGTTGTGGTCGCTGGTCACGGCGCTTCTAGTGATATGGGGAATGAACCATCGACTGTTTCTGTATCGGTGGTTAAAGCCAATGAAATAGAGGACTTTAAAGAAAAACAACGTTACTTAGATCAACAGGACGATCTTATCCGTAATGTTCAGGACATCAATAACGCAATAATTTCGATGAAAGAAATGATGGTAGGATTTCAACAGCAGCTAGCGACAGTGTCAGAAGAGAATCATATTCTTAAGGACGCCCAAAGAAGCCAGTACACTACAGAGTTTTTAACTGTCCATAGACTTAAAACCAAACTTAAGGAGGAAGCTGAAATTTTGTGGCAACTGGAGCCAGAAGAGAAACGACTTATAAAAAAATGGTTCCGTAAATCAGAAGAAAACCACATGGAAAAAGACCGATTTATTCGCAATTTTGTTGATGCCAACCTTGAAGCAACCTTGAAAAACGAAATAAATGAATAAAAAAAGTTTATTAAGAGTTTTGACTATAGGATATAATGATTAAAATCAGTTGTATTAATTTGACGACTTGGCATACTCACGTTTCAGCACTAAAAAAAACTTAGAAATACAATTCCCAGAACAGCCGATAAAGCGGCTCCTACTATTAAAGAAATTAATGCGAATACCCAATGATCCTTTAGTGATTCGAATATTCCTTGAGGAGTAAATCCATAGATGTGATGCCACTTACTTTTAACTTTAAGACTTTTATCGATAACTCGTTCAAGTATTGAATGAAAAATATCCACTTTTCTAAGTGTAGAGCGATGTAATTCAACATACTTTAATTCTTCAAATGCTTTTGCTTCTTCTGCGCCGTTTAAAAAGTCTTTTTTAGTAATATTATTTAGTTCTATCAGTTTTTCAAGACGGGGATGATCTGCATAATCTGCATATATATCTACTAGTTTTCTTGCTAAATCGAATTTCTGGGAATCAGGTATCGGTATTGGTTTTCCGCCTAATACACTGTATCTATGATCAATAGCTTGAAATCCATAGTTAATATCTCGCATATTCCAATGAACCCAGTTGTGATTTAAATGAGCTTTAACAAATTTATAAAAATCACGTAGCATAATTTTTTCAAATTCATCGTAGCGACTTTCAATTTCTGATAAATAGCCATTCTTCTCTGCAATCTTGTGGATAGAAAAAGTTTCTGTTTGCCCCGTATTAAAATATCTAACAGCTATAGAAGTAATCCTAGGTGTTCGACCATCTTTAATATCATAGAAACTCTCACACGAGTAATGAATAATTAATAATTGGGAAGCGTCATCTATCAAATTGTGAATTTCAATTAAGGCTTTTCTTCTTTTGTTTAACCTCTGCTTAGTATTGGCCATCGTTTCCCCCTCCGGAATTATTAAAAGACCTACTTAAATGATTGTAACAAAAATGTAATATAACGCCAACATCCTCGCATAAGTAGAAATTTCCACTTTTCCACTTCGGAAGGAAACGTATCTACTTAACAAAAGTAGAAATTTCTACTTTTGAAATATATATAGACTTCCTTGAATATCACGAAAACCCTAGTGCGATTATGCATTGGGGCTTTTTTTGTATTTATTTTATCTACTCAAAATTCGCTTCTACTTAGCAAAGGTAGAAAAGTAGAAGTTTGCAATTTCTACCTGAATCCAACTTTCTCGCAAAAGTGGAAAACAACAAAATTCGACAAAGCTGCTGTCTAATATGGATTATTTATGAGTTTACAAGTCTATTTGTATGTGTTTAAGTTAGTAGTAATCAAGCGGTACATAAAATAAAAAGCCATTCCTATTTGTCTTTGGCCGGACAAGGAATGACTCAGATGATTTTTAACAACTAAATAAGTGAGCGTCCATAAGTTAGCTGGTAACTGACTTATCGTCGTTAAAACATTGCTATAACACTTAATGGTGTGCTGGTAACACGCCATTAGCTAGTTTTAGATTATGTTAATTATAGCAATGGCAGACCTTTATTTCAATACACTTGCATTGAAATTTTGCGTAAGTGCTTTTTTAAGTGCGCCTTTTAACGAGATAGCTATGGACGCTCACCGACAGAGGGGGAGTATATGTCCATGGCTATTTGTGCATTTTCAGAGAAAAAGTCAGAGGAAGAGCTGGCTCAAATATATAATGTGTTGCTTCATGAGGGAATCACGACTTTTAAAACAAAACAGTCGAAGGCGAGTTTACCGACTCGTGTTACGGCAGAAAAGCAAGATCGCGTACATAAAAAAGGCGCTGTCTTTGTCGTGCGTGACAAGGCCCACTTCACAGCAAACGGAGTGCGTGGCTATATAGTCACGTCAAAAGAAACCTTGCTGGAAGATGCTCAAGCATTGACTCACTTCACACCAAATGTTTACCGCACATTTGGCTACACGGATGAAAACCACCGGTATATCCATGGCTTTGAAGAACGGAACTTACAGCAAATCAATACATTTGTCGTGGATATTGACACAAAGAAGTACACCACAAACGAACTGCTATTAACATGCATGGATAACTCTATCGGATTACCGACACTCATTGTTGAATCAACACGTGGCTACCAGCTGTATTTTGCTTTACAACAGCCGTTCTTTATTTCACCTAAAAATGATTTCCGCGGCTTAAAAGTGGCCAAGCGTATTAGTGATAATTTAAAGCAAAGTCTGCAAGCAGTAGAGGCAGATGTTTTTTGCAATGACTTCGGGTTCTTCCGCTTACCGAATGCGACAAATATTGTTTATGCGGGGCTTGATAATGTTTACGCTGTTGGATCCCTCATTGATTGGTCGATGCGTCAGGATGACAACAAAGATCGGCCATTATTTGTCCTGGCAACGAAACGACTGGCAAACAGTGTTTTAAAAAGTGATTGGTTCGATGCGCTTGTCCATACCGTGAATATTAACGGAGAGAAAGGAAAGTTGGGGCGCAATAATACGTTGTTTACTCTCGCTTTAATCGGTTATAGCGAAGGATGGGATATGGAGCGGACAGAGAATTTTTTAGACGAATTTAACGCGCGTCTGGAAGACCCTCTGAATGCATCCGATTTACATACGATCCTGCAGTCGGCATATTCAGGGAAATACCACGGGCCGAGCAAAGAATATGTAGAGGCATTATTAGCCCTTCACGTGAAAAATGGTGCATCTTACAAGGTGTCACTCGGGCATAGATGCTGGTATAAGTTCAAGAAGGCAAGAGAAGATCGTCAGCGCAGTCATTATGACGAATGGGAAGATGACATCATTGAATACATTACGGCTCAAAAACAGACGACAGAGCCGTTTATTTGGCTTACTCAAAAAGAGATGTGCGAAGCAATCGGTATCCCTCAAAGTACGTTGAATGTGTTGCTGAATAGTTCTACAAAACTAATCAAGACTGTCACTGGAAAAGGTCGTGCTAGTAAAACAGGCTGGACAACCGTACAGCTATTTATTACCTATACCCTCGATCTTTTAAGAACGCAAAAGAATACGTATACAACTTATGTACACCAAATCATCGAATCACATGTAAATGCGCTTGAGCCAATCGCAGGCTATCGTAAATTAATCCAAAAACTAAGTCTCTTAAAAGTACTACCCGACAAGTACAGCTTTACTTTCTCGTCGCTCGATAGCTCAGGATAAATTAATACTCCAGTCTGCCCTACATATTTCTAATTACGTATTTCTAAGATGATCGATACTACCCTATGTATCAGTGATTGATGATTTATTAGAAGGAGGTTTGAAGGGGAGCAGAGCCCACAGCGGGAGGCGTTCCACAGTCCAGCTTGCTGGGCGAGGACCTTTGGGCTTGGTATGGGGGTTCATATTGAAAAAACTACTTAACACAAGTAGAAATTTCCACCTTGGTTAAGTAGTTTTTTTGAAGCGTTCTGGACGTTTATCAATGATGAATTGGCTGAACAGCTTGAGCATTTCTTCTGTCTCTGTGATGGATAAATGATCGGCATCAAGATAATGATTAAGCAGCTTTCCTTTTTGAATTAACAAGGTGGTGTGCTGCTGTTTGTTTTTGGTGTATTGTAGACGATTGAGTTCAAGTTCTAACTTATTTTTTTCGGCTAAGAGCTTTTTGAGTTGTTCGTTAGTCATTGGTTGTTACAGGTGTTTGATATTCATTGTAAAGAGTAGAAAGCGTATTAATCAATTCATCCACTTTCTCTTTTGATAGATCTTCATGCTGAATATTTAACTTGGCTAATAATTGACGACCGATTTGTGCATTCATCTTCTCTCTTTCTTGGCGAATCTGTTCTTTCATCTCTTCAATTTTCTCGATCTTTTTACGTATTTCATTCATGTCTAACACTCCTCACTGTTGGATTGGAATTATAGAACAGTAGAACATAAAAGATAAAGTAATTCAAATAATAAGACAACTATGGTAAAATAAATGAAAACTAAGGGCGCACTTATACACCATGTTGTCCGCTACGCTTCCAAATGGTGTCGTGCTAAAAGATTGGTCACGTTGGCACGTGAAAAATTCGCTTGCGCTCATGTAAAGTGAGGGAGTACTCAATGGCAATATATCATTTTAGTATGCAAGTGATTTCCAGAGGTAAAGGACAGTCAGCAGTTGCCAGTGCAGCATATCGTAGTGGTGAAAAATTATATAGTGAACGCTATAACAAAGAGAATTTCTATCAGCATCGTCAAGTCATGCCAGATACGATGATATTAAAACCAACCCACGCGCCAGATTGGTGTGTGGATCGGGAATGTTTGTGGAATGAAGTTGAAAAGATTGAAAAGGCAAAGAACGCGCAACTAGCTCGTGAGTTTACAGTGGCACTTCCTATTGAATTATCGGACCAACAACAAAAAGAGTTGTTAAAGCACTTTGTCCAAGAAGTATTTGTCGATGAGGGGATGGTAGCAGATATCGCAATTCATCGAGATGATGACAAGAATCCTCATGCACATGTGATGTTAACGATGCGTCCGTTTTTAGAAGATGGCAGCTGGGGAGCCAAGTCGAAAAAAGAATATATCTTAGATGAAGATGGAGAGTCTTTGTATACTGCGAGTGGCGCCAAGAAATCTCGGAAAATTGATATGAATGACTGGAATAAAAGAGAGAAAATACAGGAGTGGCGTCAGGCATGGGCACTCTATGCGAATCAGCATTTGGCACTTGCCGGTGTAGCTGTGGAAATTACAGAGAAGTCCCATGCAGAGTTAGGTTTAGAACAAGAGCCTATGATTCATGAAGGATACGTGGCCCGTAAAATGGAACAAGAGGGACGTTCTTCAGATCGTGTGGAAATAAATCGGCAAGTGAAAGTACGTAATGAAAAAATCGTTTCTCTGCTAGAGGTGGATGAGAAACTGACGAATCTAGAAAATCATCAGCTAATTTTACAGGCATTATCTCCAACGGAAAAAAAGGAACTTGGTCAGCTGTCTAAAGTGTTAAAAATGTATGTGAAGCCGGAGTCATTGGCTGATAAAAGAAGGATGCTTTATTTATGGGATGTTAAGCTGCAGGTCCAAGTAGATCTCGGATTATTCAATGAGCCAAGTTATAAAGGATATCAGGCGCAGGAGGATGCTTTCCAACGTGCTGAGGAGCTTTTTAATCGTGAGGCAGACCGATTGACTGTGAAGTATTATCCAACCCTAGATACGAGTCAGTGGACGTCTTATGAGAAGCGAGAGCTAGTCAATGAAACGGCTCGCCTGGGTCGAACTTTAAATGAGTTGGAAATTAAGGAAACATTGTTACAGGCGCGTGAGGCAGAAGTGGTGGAACAAGTCCAGGCAATTTTAAAACAACCGATTACAACTGTTATCGAAGCACAGGAACGCTTACAAGCTGTGCAAACGCGAGCGGCAACCTTTATGCAACAGCAGGGGGTATCGCTTCAGCAGAAAGCATCTATGGATCGTCTATCTCATGCTGAAAAAGACAACTTTGAAAGTATGTTGAAGGAAATCAAAAGATTGCAACTGGCATTGCGTTTATTTGGATCTTATTACGACGAGCGCATTCATTTGCGAATGCCAAGTTTGGATGTATCGGATAAGTCGTTAGTTCAGCGTGAATGGCTGATGACGGCAATGGATTATTACGGAGAAGCTTTTACAAAAGAACGACTGGCCAATTTTCCAAGTGAGCCACCGAAGAAATACAAGAAAGAGCAATTAGTAGCTGTACCTGATTATGTACGAGCGAAACGAGCATATGATTTAGCTGTTTTACGAGGAGAGCAGGTGTCTGCACAAGAGTTGCTGCGAGTACAGAAAGGAATGGATCCAGTATTATTGAAAGAATTGGCACACCCTCGTTATCAAGCTTTTGTGTTGAGTGATTGTGTTGCAGAAGAT
>NZ_JBPFDS010000019.1:0-47891 GCF_059415065.1 Sporosarcina sp. SAFN-010
CCTTCATTTTCAGAGTCAACGATGCAAAAAGACAAAAGGGATGGAAATCAAATCGATTCCCATCCCTTTTGTCTACATTCTGGGAGAAGCAGATACTGCTTCTCTTTTTTAGTTTTAAAGGAATTACGCATTTAATCTATAGTGAAAAGGAAATGTGTAACACCCCTGCTCGGTTTCTGCTATAATTCATACTAGCCGAATTAGGAGTGAGAATTATGATGAATCATCAACAGAAATTAGATCGACAGAAAAATATACGTAACTTTTCAATTATTGCTCATATCGATCACGGGAAATCCACACTCGCAGACCGAATACTTGAAAAAACTGAAACCATTACTGCTCGTGAAATGAAATCACAAACTTTGGATTCGATGGATCTCGAAAGGGAACGTGGAATTACGATTAAATTGAATGCAGTTCAGATTTCTTATACTGCGAAGAATGGGGAAGAGTACACGTTCCATTTAATCGACACTCCTGGGCATGTCGATTTCACGTACGAGGTGTCTAGAAGTCTTGCGGCGTGCGAAGGTGCGATACTCGTAGTGGATGCAGCACAGGGGATTGAAGCACAAACCTTAGCAAACGTTTACTTAGCGTTAGATAATGATCTTGAGATTTTACCAGTAGTAAATAAAATCGACCTTCCAGCAGCGGATCCAGAGCGTGTGAAAGACGAAATCGAAAATGTAATCGGCATCGGTGCATCAGAAGCAGTCTTGGCATCAGCAAAAGCAGGAATCGGGATTGAAGAAATCCTGGAACAAATCGTTGAAAAAGTTCCAGCTCCAACGGGAGATCCAAGTGCCCCACTGAAAGCATTGATATTCGACTCCCATTACGATCAGTACAAAGGTGTCATCGTTAACATTCGGATAATGGAAGGCTCCGTTAAACCAGGAGATACAATTCGTATGATGGCAACTGGAAAAGAATTCGAAGTTGTCGATCTTGGTGTTTTCACTCCAAAGATCTCACCACGGGATGAATTGACAGTTGGAGATGTTGGTTATTTGTCAGCTGCTATTAAAACAGTAGGGGATACACGAGTGGGAGATACAATAACACTTGCTGAAAACCCTGCAGATATAGCATTAGAAGGGTACCGTAAGATGAATCCGATGGTGTTCTGTGGCTTATATCCGATAGACACTTCCAAATACAATGATTTAAGAGAAGCGCTCGAGAAGCTTGAGCTTAACGACTCGGCTTTGGAATACGAGGCGGAAACTTCTCAAGCTCTCGGGTTCGGATATCGTTGTGGCTTCTTAGGACTTCTCCATATGGAGATCATTCAAGAGCGAATTGAGAGAGAATTCAATATCGACTTAATCACCACGGCACCAAGCGTAATTTACAATGTCGTCATGACAGACGGTAGTGAAATGAAAGTTGACAATCCTTCAATGATGCCAGATGCACAAAAAACGGAATACGTGGAAGAGCCTTATGTTAAAGCATCGATAATGGTACCGAATGATTATGTAGGTGCAGTTATGGAACTTTGTCAGAAAAAACGAGGCAATTTCCTTACGATGGACTATATGGATTCTTCCCGTGTCAACATTATGTATGAACTACCATTAGCGGAAATTGTTTATGATTTCTTTGACCAGCTAAAATCGGGAACTAAAGGGTATGCATCCCTCGATTATGAATTAATCGGTTATAAGAAATCCAAACTTAATAAGATGGACATCTTGTTGAATGGCGAGACTGTCGATGCGCTTAGCTTTATCGTTCACCGTGATTTCGCATACGACCGTGGGAAGGCGATTGTTGAGAAGTTGAGATCCCTGATCCCACGTCAGCAATTCGAAGTTCCAGTACAAGCTGCAATCGGACAAAAAATCATTGCACGTTCGACGATTAAGTCAATGGGTAAAAATGTACTTGCGAAATGTTATGGTGGAGATATTTCACGAAAGAGAAAACTTCTTGAAAAGCAAAAAGAAGGTAAGAAGAAGATGAAACAAGTAGGATCAGTAGAAGTGCCACAAGAAGCTTTCATGGCAGTACTACGTATGGACGAAGAGTAATTGGAATAAGCTGCATGAGCAGAGGGCATATAGCCCTCTGTTTGGCGTTTACAGGAGGGAAAGCAACTAATGAGAGGTATTTACATCCACATCCCATTCTGCCACCAAATCTGCCACTATTGTGATTTCAACAAAGTATTTTTTGAAAACCAACCAGTGGACGAATACATTGAGACGATAGACAAAGAATTGTCGTTGTTAAAACAAAGCGGGGCCGATTTCACAAAAGTTGAAACTGTTTTTTTCGGAGGAGGAACTCCAACAGCACTAACAGCAAAACAGTTAGAACGATTACTTGAAATTGTTCATAGCTATATAAATGTCAAAGCTTTAACGGAGTTTTCAACAGAAGCGAATCCTGATGAGTTAACAATGGATAAACTGAACGTGTTAAAAAATGGTCAAGTGAAACGGCTAAGTTTAGGAGTTCAATCATTTGATGCGGACCTATTGAAAAAAATCGGTCGTTCTCACAGTCCAAAGCAAGCAATTGAAGTTGTCAACAACGCCAGACGCGCTGGTTTTGAAAACATCAGCATTGATATGATTTATGCGTTGCCAGGGCAAACACAAGCTCAATGGAAAGATACGCTAGACCAAGCACTTGCGCTTGAGTTACCACATTACTCGGGGTACTCGCTTATCGTTGAACCGAAGACGGTATTTTATAACTTGATGAATAAAGGACGACTTCCGTTACCAGGGGAAGATGAAGAGACGGTTATGTTTGCAGAACTTATCGATAGGATGGAGCGCGCAGGAAAATCACAGTATGAAATCAGTAACTTTGCAATTCCTGGCAGTGAGTCTATTCACAACATGATCTATTGGGAAAACGATGAATACGCTGGAATCGGGGCAGGAGCTCATGGCTATCTTAATGGTGTTCGTTATGCAAACATCGCACCTCTAAAACGGTATATGGAACATGTGGGAACTGGTGAGTTGCCAAGAAAAGAAGAGAATACAGTGACTCTTCAAGAAAGCATGGAAGAAGAAATGTTTCTCGGACTTCGAAAAACAGAAGGAGTTTCTATCCAACACTTCGCTGAAAAATTCGGAATTACAATGGATGAAAAGTACGGTGCGGTCATCCAGAATCTCATGCAAAAAGATTTGCTTGAACTCCATGAGAATCGAATTCGCCTAACGCGAAACGGAATTTTTAAAGGAAACGAAGCCTTTCAACAATTTCTTGGATGAAACAAGATTCAAATGTTTGACACTATCTTTGTCATTTGATAAATTATGAGTAGTATTAGCACTCGTTTAAAAGGAGTGCTAACAGGAGTGATGATTATGTTGACAAACAGGCAATTGCTTATCTTGCAACTGACGGTTAACGACTTCATCGAATCCGCTCAGCCAGTGGGCTCCCGGCAACTTTCCAAAAAGGAGGAAGCTCCTTTTAGTCCGGCAACCATCCGAAATGAGATGGCGGATCTTGAAGATATGGGGTTTCTTGAGAAAACCCATACGTCTTCGGGAAGGGTTCCTTCTGAAAAAGGATATCGATTTTACGTCGACCACTTGCTGACACCTCAAAAGCTAAAAATGGAGGACAACCTTCAATTACGTTCAGTCTTTCAGGAAAAAGTTCTGGAAGCGGAAGTACTCATCAGGAATTCAGCATCTATTCTTTCGGAACTGACGAACTATACAACAGTCTTACTAGGGCCGGATACAACGGCTCATAAAGTAAAACGGTTTTCAATAGTTCCCTTATCAGGATCGAAAGCAGTTGCCATTATGGTAACGAATAGCGGAAGAGTGGAGAATCATGTATTCGATGCAGCTGACGGATTATCGCCTTCAGATATTGAGAAAATGGTCAATCTCTTGAATGAGCGACTCGTTGGAACTCCGCTGTCTGAAATACCGCGTAAACTAGCTACGGAATCGAAACTGTTGTTTGAACGGCATGTCAAAAATGCGGGTACAATTCTTACTTCCATTCAAGACGCCATGGCAGGTAAAACAGAGGAACGTCTATTTTACAGCGGTCAGATGAACATGATGAAACAACCAGAATTTAATGATGTTCAAAAAGTAAAAACGTTCTTAGAAGCAATTGAGCATGGGATGCCGCTCACATTGTTCAAAAATGATCTCGCAGGCATCCAAGTACGGATTGGTTCAGAAAACAATGAGCAAACATTAGATGATTTTAGTGTCATAACGACAGCCTATGCAGTAGGTACGGATATGACTGGCTCAATTGCAATCATTGGGCCGAAACGTATGGATTATGGCAGAGTAATTACATTGCTTGATATTTTAAGTGATGATCTTTCTACTGCACTTGCGAGACTCACAATTGAGGGAAGAACGGATAGGAGGAACGAATCATGACAGAAAATGGCCAAACATCTGAAGAGTTGGACACTGAAACTTCTGTACAACAGGACGAAGCAGTGACTGCTGATACAGTTGAAGATGAAACAGTTGAAGTGGAAGAACAAGAGACTCTAACAGCAGAAGAACTAAAAGATGCTGAAATTGAAGAGTTGAAGACAAAGTTGCAGGAAGAAGAGAACAGACGCTTACGAGTATTAGCGGACTTGGATAACGCTCGTAGAAGAGCTACGCTAGACAAAGAAGCGTTGCAAAAATACCGTTCACAAGAGGTTTTGACAAACCTTGTACCGGTATTGGATAACTTTGAACGTGGACTTTCTGTTAAAGCAGAAAGTGACGATGCCAAGTCATTACTTACTGGTATGGAAATGGTATTCCGTAGTTTGGAAGAGGCCTTGAAATCATCAGGATTAACTGAAATTGAAGCAGCTGGTATTGAATTCGATCCGAATTACCATCAAGCCGTCATGACAGACTCCGATGAGAATTTCCCGTCAGGATCGGTGCTTGAAGTGTTGCAGAAAGGGTATACGTTGAAAGATCGCGTACTCCGACCTGCAATGGTTAAAGTGAACGAATAACTATTCTACTAAAAACTTTGATGAACCAAAATTAGGAGGAATTTAGATATGAGTAAAATTATCGGTATTGACTTAGGAACAACAAACTCAGTAGTAGCAGTATATGAAGGCGGAGAGGCAAAAGTTATTCCAAATCCGGAAGGCAACCGTACGACACCTTCAGTTGTTGCGTTTAAAAATGGAGAACGTCAAATCGGTGAAGTTGCAAAACGTCAATCGATTACAAACCCGAACACAATCATGTCTGTTAAACGCCACATGGGAACAGATTACAAAGAAAAAGTGGAAGACAAAGAATATTCACCACAAGAGATTTCAGCAATGATCCTTCAATACATGAAAGGCTATGCAGAAGAATATCTTGGTGAAAAAGTAACGAAAGCAGTTGTTACAGTTCCTGCTTACTTTAACGACGCACAACGTCAAGCAACAAAAGACGCTGGTAAAATTGCTGGACTTGAAGTCGAGCGTATCATCAACGAGCCAACTGCAGCAGCACTTGCATATGGTTTGGATAAAACAGATGAGGACCAAACAATCCTAGTTTATGACCTTGGTGGCGGTACGTTCGACGTTTCCATACTTGAACTTGGCGACGGCGTATTCCAAGTACGTTCAACTGCTGGAGATAACAAATTAGGTGGAGATGACTTCGACGATGTCATCATCGAATATCTAGTGCAGGAGTTCCGTAAAGATAACGGTATTGACCTCTCTAAAGACAAGATGGCAATGCAACGTTTGAAAGATGCTGCTGAAAAAGCGAAAAAAGACTTGTCAGGTGTTACAAACACACAAATTTCACTTCCTTTCATCACAGCAGGAGAAGCGGGACCACTTCACTTGGAAGTATCAATGTCTCGTACTAAGTTTGACGAACTAACTGCATCACTAGTGGAACGTTCTATGATTCCAACTCGTCAAGCTATTAAAGATGCGGATCTTTCACCTTCAGATCTAGATCGCGTAATCTTGGTTGGTGGTTCTACTCGAATCCCAGCAGTACAAGAAGCGATCAAGAAAGAAACTGGAAAAGAGCCATTCAAAGGCGTTAACCCGGACGAAGTAGTAGCGATGGGTGCGGCTGTTCAAGGTTCAATTCTAACTGGGGACGTAAAAGACGTAGTATTGCTTGACGTAACTCCACTATCTCTTGGTATTGAGACAATGGGTAGCGTCTTCACGAAATTGATTGACCGTAATACAACGATTCCAACAAGTAAATCACAAGTGTTCTCAACTGCTGCTGATAACCAGCCAGCTGTAGACATCCATGTACTTCAAGGTGAGCGTGCGATGGCAACTGACAACAAAACACTTGGTCGTTTCCAATTGACGGATATCCCACCAGCACCACGTGGCGTTCCACAAATCGAAGTGACGTTCGATATCGACAAAAACGGTATTGTTACAGTTAAAGCGAAAGATATGGGAACTCAAAAAGAGCAAAATATCACAATTCAGTCAAGCTCAGGTCTTTCTGATGATGAAATCGATCGCATGGTAAAAGACGCTGAAGCTCACGCTGAAGATGATAAGAAGCAAAAAGAAGAAGCAGATCTTCGTAACGAAGCAGACCAACTCGTATTCATGTCTGAAAAGACGTTGAAAGACTTGGAAGGCAAAGTGTCTGAAGAAGAAGTGAAGAGCGTTGAAGAAGCGAAAGATGCTTTGAAAGCTGCAATTGAAGCAAATAACCTTGAAGAGATGAAAGAAAAGAAAGATGCTCTTGAAGCGGTTGTTCAACAAATGACTATGAAAATGTATGAGCAAGCCCAAGCTGAAGCTAACGCTCAAGGCGAAAATGCAACGGATTCAGATGACGGTGTCGTTGACGCTGATTTCTCTGAAGTAGAAGATGACAAGAAAAACTAAATCAATAACTGATTGACGGAAAAGTCAAAGTCCGATATTCCGGCTTTGGCTTTTTCGTTTGTTACCAAACTTACTCAAAAAGTGTTACAATGCACACAACGCTAAATGAGTTTCGGGAGTGTAGATGAATGAGCAAACGGGATTATTATGAAATACTTGGAGTGCCGAAAACGGCTACTAAAGAAGAAATACGGAAAGCTTATCGTAAACTTTCCAAACAGTTCCACCCGGATTTGAACAAAGAAGAAGGGGCGGAAGATAAGTTCAAAGAAGTTACAGAGGCTTTTGAAGTCCTTAGTGATGAAAATAAGCGCGCTTCTTATGACCAGTATGGGCATGCAGATCCGAGCCAAGGTTTTGGCGGAGGCGGATTCAGCGGCTTTGGTGGCGGTGGAGATGGATTTGGATTTGATGACATTTTCAGTTCGTTCTTCGGTGGTGGCGGAGGACGTCGCCGCGACCCGAATGCACCACGTAAAGGAGACGATCTTCAATATACAATGACCGTCGACTTCATGGAGGCTGCTTTCGGTAAAGAAACGGAAATTGAAATACCTCGTGAAGAAGTCTGTAATACATGTGATGGAAGTGGTGCCAAAAAAGGGACTTCTGCGAAAACATGTACAAATTGTGGCGGTACTGGTCAAATCTCAGTTACGCAAAACACGCCACTTGGTCAAATGGTGAATCGAAAAGTATGTAACGTCTGTCAAGGTACAGGTAAGATCATTCCTGAGAAGTGTGAAACTTGTCATGGTAGCGGCAGAATCAAAAAACGTAAAAAAATCAAGATTACCATTCCTGCAGGTGTTGACGATGGGCAACAACTACGCGTGGCGGGTCAAGGTGAAGCGGGAGTAAATGGTGGGCCATCAGGGGACTTGTATATCGTGTTCCGGGTGCGACCACATGAGAAGTTCATTCGTGAAGCGGATGATATCATTTTGGAAGTTGCGCTTACATTCCCACAAGCTGCTCTTGGTGATGAGATAGAAGTGCCGACTATTCATGGGTCTGTGAATTTGAAAATCCCTGCTGGTACACAACCAGGAACTACATTCCGGTTACGTGGAAAAGGGATTCAAAATGTTCATGGGCATGGAATCGGTGACCAGCATGTAATTGTGAAATTGCTGACACCTAAGAAAATGACGGAAAAACAAAGAGAACTGCTTCGGGAATTCGCTTCAATCGATGGGGATGCTCCGGGAGAATATTCAAGTTCACTGTTTGATAAAATCAAACGATCGATTAAAGGTGATTGAAGGGACTGAGCGTAGGTGAAATGGTCTGAAATAGCGATTCACACGACAAATGAGGCAACTGAGGCAGTTGCCAACATACTTCATGAGGCAGGAGCAAGTGGTGTAGTCATTGAAGATTCAGGAGAACCTGAACGTACTCATGAAGATCGTTTCGGCGAAATATATGACTTGGATCCACAAGACTTTCCCTCTGAAGGCGTTTTAGTGAAAGCCTATTTACCAGCAAGCAGTTTCTTAAAAGAAACGGTGCAGGAAATTAGCGAATCGATTGATAAACTGAAGCAATTCAATTTGGATACAGGTAAGAAAGCCATAACAACTACGGAAGTGGATGAAGAAGACTGGGCGACTGCTTGGAAAAAGTATTATCATCCGGTGAAGATTTCAGGACGTTTCACCATTGTTCCAACTTGGGAAACATATGTACCTGTGGAATCTGATGAGCTAATTATTGAGTTGGATCCAGGAATGGCATTCGGCACAGGTACTCATCCGACTACGGTCATGTGTTTACAAGCACTTGAAAAGTATGTGAAGCCTGAAGACTATGTCATCGATGTAGGAACAGGCTCGGGTGTTCTCGCAATTGGTGCAACCTTGTTGAATGCTAAACGAGTACTCGCTTTGGATTTAGATGAAGTTGCAGTTCGGTCAGCAAAAGAAAACATTGCGTTAAATAATTGTGACGAAAAAGTTGAAGTCGTGCACGGCAACCTTTTGGATTCTGTCAAAGAGCCAGCAGATTTAATCGTCGCCAATATTTTGGCTGAAGTGATTGTTACATTCTCGCAAGACGCATTTCAGCTATTAGCGGATAACGGGTTGTTCATCGTATCTGGTATCATAGGGGCTAAAAAAGACTTTGTAAAAGAAGATCTCATTCAAAAAGGATTCGAAATCGTTGAATCTGTTGTAATGGAAGATTGGGTCGCATTGGTTGCCCGCAAACGGGGGGAATAACGTGCAACGCTATTTTCTTGATCAGCCGTTTAAAGAAGACGGCATTGCAATGATAACTGGTGAAGACGAAAAGCATATTACTCGTGTGATGCGTATGCGCGAAGGTGAAGAAATCTGTTGTGTTTCAGAAGGCGTTGGCCACATTGCAACAATTCTTCGGTTTGATGAAGATGGTGTAACTGTACAGGATACAGGTAATACTTCTTCTATGAGTGAACTTCCTGTGCAAGTTACACTAGCGTGTGGCTTACCTAAAGGGGATAAGTTGGAGTTGATCGCCCAAAAAGGAACTGAACTAGGAATGACAGGAATCATCCCTTTTCAAGCAGAACGATCTATTGTAAAATGGGACGAAAAAAAGGGAGACAAAAAAACAGCAAGGCTTCGTAAAATTGCCAAGGAAGCCGCTGAACAATCTCATAGAACCGTCATTCCAGAGATTTCGGAGCCTCTCACTTTTAAAGAGATATTGAAGCAAGCAAAATCTTTCGATGTTTGTCTATTTGCGGATGAAGAAGAAGCAAAAGAAGGAACTTCAAAAAGAATTGCGGTCCGTCTCGAGAAGGTGTATCATGGACAAACGATACTGGTATTATTTGGTCCTGAAGGTGGTCTCTCAAGATCCGAAGCAGAAATATTAAGGGATGCTGGGTTCTTACCTATATCGCTTGGGCCACGTATTCTCCGCACAGAAACTGCGCCATTATACGTATTATCCGCCATGTCTTACGAATTTGAATGAAAGAGGTGAGCAGCTGATGTCATTGGTTGCCTTCCATACATTGGGCTGTAAAGTGAATCACTATGAAACTGAAGCAATCTGGCAGCTTTTTAAAGATGCTGGCTATGAACGGACTGACTTTGAAAAAAACTCTGACGTTTATGTCATTAATACATGTACAGTTACCAATACAGGAGACAAAAAAAGTCGACAAGTCATTCGGCGTGCTGTTCGTCAAAATCCAGATGCAGTCATTTGTGTAACAGGTTGTTATGCACAAACTTCACCTGCAGAAATTATGGCCATCCCTGGCGTGGATATCGTAGTCGGTACGCAAGATCGTACAAAATTGCTTGGGTTAATCGAAGAATATCGTGAAGAACGTCAACCAATCAATGCTGTCCGTAACATCATGAAAAATAGGGTCTACGAAGAACTGGATGTACCTGCTTTCACTGACCGTACACGTGCGTCGTTGAAAATCCAAGAAGGGTGTAACAACTTCTGCACATTCTGTATTATTCCATGGGCTCGTGGTCTTATGCGTTCACGTGATCCTGAAGAAGTTGTTCGCCAAGCCCAGCAGTTAGTCGATGCTGGATATTTGGAAATCGTATTAACAGGTATCCATACAGGTGGCTATGGTGAGGATTTGAAAGACTATAATCTCGCTAAGTTGCTTATCGATCTCGAAACAAAAGTCAAAGGAATCAAAAGACTTCGTATTAGTTCGATTGAGGCAAGTCAGCTGACGGATGAAGTGATTGAGGTTTTAAATAACTCGTCAATTATCGTTCGCCATTTGCACATACCAATCCAATCTGGTTCTAATACCGTTCTAAAGAGAATGCGACGTAAATATACGATGGAGTTCTTTGCAGAGCGTCTGGATCGTCTTCGTGAGGCATTGCCTCATCTAGCGATCACATCAGATGTGATTGTAGGATTCCCAGGTGAAACGGAAGAAGAGTTTATGGAGACATATAATTTCATCCGTGATCATCGATTCTCGGAATTGCATGTATTCCCATACTCAAAACGTACAGGGACACCTGCAGCCCGCATGGAAGACCAAGTGGATGAAGACGTGAAAAATGATCGCGTTCATCGTCTGATCGAACTGAATGATCAGCTTGCAAAGCAGTATGCAGCCGAGTTTGAAGGGGACGTTCTTGAAGTCATCCCAGAAGAGAAGTTCAAAGAAGATCCGGAAAGTGATCTGTATGTAGGCTATACCGACAATTACTTAAAAGTGGTGTTCCCTGCTAACGAAGCAATGGTCGGTAAAATTGTTCGTGTGAAATTATTAAAGGCAGGATATCCTTACAATGAAGGACAATTCGTTAGAGTAATGGAAGAAGAACAAGAATTAGTCCATTAATGGAAACCGCTGGGCATTGTGCCTAGTGGTTTCTTTTCTATTTGGATTGATTCTGATATGATGGAAGAGGTACGTACATCCTCTAGGAGGTCATAACTATGAATTCAATAGCAAAAATGATCGATCACACATTATTAAAAGCAGATGCTACAAAAGAACAGGTTATAGAACTTTGTAATGAAGCGAAGCAATACGAATTTGCTTCTGTATGTTTGAACCCAACATGGGTAAAGACTGCTGCTGAATTACTTAAGGGAACCTCGGTAAAAACTTGCACTGTTATCGGTTTTCCGCTCGGTGCAACAACATCAGAGGTTAAAGCATTTGAAACGAAAAATGCGATTGAAAACGGCGCAAGTGAAATTGATATGGTCATTAACATCGGTGCTTTAAAAAGTGGAGATACGAAAGCAGTTCAACAAGACATCGAAGCTGTTGTGAACGCAGCAGCAGGAAAAGCCATCGTAAAAGTGATTATTGAGACGTCGTTGCTTACAGATGAAGAAAAGCGTACAGCTTGTGAATTATCAGTTCTTGCGAAAGTGGATTTTGTAAAAACCTCCACAGGATTTTCAACTGGCGGAGCAACAGTTGAAGACGTTAAATTGATGCGTAGCACGGTAGGTCCAGAAATGGGCGTCAAAGCTTCTGGCGGAGTTCGTAGTTTAGAAGATTTGACAGCTATGAAAGAAGCAGGTGCAACACGCATTGGTGCAAGCTCTGGTGTTGCAATCATGAATGGTCTTCAGTCAAAATCCGACTATTAATTTCAACTTTTATATTGACCGTTAGAAAATAATACGTTATAATTTTCAAGTACATAGCAGTATGCTATGTTCGAAGTGTGTTCGGAGGGAGGGACAAGAGATGACTAAAACAACTGTTCGTAAGAACGAATCACTTGAAGATGCTCTTCGCCGCTTCAAACGTACTGTATCAAAGAGTGGTACGATACAAGACGTAAGAAAGCATGAGTTTTATGAGAAGCCAAGTGTTAAGCGTAAAAAGAAATCTGAAGCTGCTCGTAAACGCAAATTCTGATTAACTCCTATATTGTTTGCTTAAAGCAACGTTAACCCAGTAAAATGCGCGTAAGCCAGAAAATCCTATGGATTTTCTGGCTTATTTTTTTAGCTTCACAAATTAAGTTCATTTCTTGATAGTAGTCCAAAGAGCTCATTGAACCTTAAGAACTCACAATCGCAGAAATATTTTTCACAAGAAACTTTCCGTATAGTGAAACTTACGTGTGTTTCGTCCGTATAATAGGTATACTTGAAGAGCAATCAACTTAGAAAGTAGGTGGGGTTTTTGCAGAAGCTCATTAGAGGATTTCTGCTTTTGACACTTATTGTATCAGCCGTTGCACTTCCATTTTCGACTACGTCTCTAGCGAAAACTGGAACCGTTTACAAAGTTCCTATTCATGATGAAGTAGAGAAGGGATTGTATGCGTTTTTAAAACGTTCTTTCAATGAGGCTGAAGAAGCAGGTGCAGATGTAATTGTGCTTGATATCAATACACCAGGAGGCTTTACAGATACTGCAGGTGAAATCGCGAAGCTAATGGATGAGACTGAACCTAAAATTGTTGCATACATCAACAAACGGGCTTTATCAGCAGGGGCTTTTCTTGCCCTCCATGCAGACGAAATTTATATGGCACCAGGTTCTACAATGGGTGCTTCTGCAGTGATTGACGGTTCTGGTAATGCGGCAGATAAGAAAGCCCGCAGTGCATGGTCAGCTGCCATGAAAAATGCGGCTGAGTCACAAAAACGTGATCCTAAATTTGCACTTGCTATGGCAAATCCTGAGGAAGATCTCCCGGAATTCCGCGCGGGTAAAGGTGAGTTGTTAACATTGACTGACCGTGAAGCTGCATTACCGGATGTCCGATACAGTGAAGGAACAGTCGCTAATTATGATGAGTTGTTGGCGGAAATCGGCATGAAAAATGCAACAACTATCTCTACGGATCCGACATTTAGTGAAAAGATTGCACGATTCATTACCAATCCTGTAGTTGTTCCAATATTACTTTCAATAGCAGGTCTTGGGTTAATTGTAGAATTGTACTCCCCAGGATTTGGTGTAGCGGGTACAATGGGAGTTTCAGCTCTATTACTCTTTTTCTACGGACATTTGATAGCCGGTTTAGCGGGCTATGAAGCGATTCTCTTGTTCCTCCTTGGTGCGGGATTGATTGTTGCGGAGTTGTTCTTGCCCCATGGGATTGCAGGAATAGCGGGTGCAGTCGCTGTCACCGGTAGTATTATAATGGCAGGTGCGAATCCTGCATATATGGCGATTTCTGTGCTCATTGCACTAATAATTGCTACAACGGGGATGGTGGTTATTATGAAATTCTTTGGAAAGAAACTGCATTTGTTGAACAGAATGATTCTTATGGACTCAACGGATACGGAAAGCGGATATGTTTCCAATGTAAACCGTATTGATTGGCTTGGTAAGACAGCAATCACTCTAACACCGTTACGTCCATCAGGAGCAATCGTGTTAGACGGAGAACGAATCGATGTCGTTTCAGAAGGAAACTACATTGATAAAGGAAAGCGTGTTAAGATAGTGAAAGTTGAAGGATCTCGGACAGTTGTCAGGGAACTTCAAGAAATGGAGGGGAATGAAGGATGATCAGTGGTAGTCTAATTGGGATCGTAGTAATCGCCGTCGTTGCGATTATCGTTTTGTCTGTGTTCTTTACGTTCGTACCGGTTGCATTGTGGATTTCCGCAATATCAGCAGGAGTCAGAGTAAGCATCTTTACATTAGTGGGAATGCGTCTTAGAAGAGTAATTCCAAGCCGTGTTGTAAACCCACTCATTAAAGCACACAAAGCAGGAGTGGACGTTTCGATTAATCAGCTAGAGAGTCATTACCTTGCTGGTGGTAACGTTGACCGCGTTGTAAACGCACTAATTGCAGCTCAACGTGCAAATATTGAACTGACATTCGAACGTGCTGCAGCAATTGACCTTGCAGGTCGTGACGTGTTGCAAGCTGTACAAATGTCTGTAAACCCTAAAGTTATTGAAACACCATTCATCGCGGGTGTTGCGATGAACGGTATCGAAGTGAAAGCTAAAGCGCGTATTACAGTTCGGGCTAACATCGACCGTCTCGTCGGTGGTGCTGGTGAAGAGACAATTGTTGCTCGTGTTGGTGAAGGTATTGTTAGTACAATCGGTTCTTCAATTGACCACGCAAAAGTATTGGAAAATCCGGATTTGATTTCTCAAACAGTCCTTACAAAAGGATTGGATTCTGGAACAGCATTTGAAATCCTATCTATTGATATCGCTGACGTTGATATCGGTAAGAACATTGGTGCAGAACTTCAAACTGAGCAAGCTCAAGCAGATAAGAATATTGCACAGGCAAAAGCTGAAGAGCGTCGTGCAATGGCTGTTGCTAGCGAACAAGAAATGAGTGCCAAAGTTGTTGAAATGCGCTCAAAGGTTGTAGAAGCAGAAGCAGAAGTACCACTTGCTATGGCTGAAGCACTTCGTAGCGGCAATATTGGTGTGATGGATTACATGAACTATAAGAATCTTCAAGCAGATACAGGTATGAGAGATTCCATCGGGAAAATAAGCGGTTCTGGCGATCAGGACAATAAGCCGAAGAACTAATGATAAACCGCAACTTCCCGGAAAGGGGATGTGCTGATGGAACAAATTATAATTCTGATTGCGATTGGACTTATCAGTACGTTATTCGGTAAGAAGAATAAGAGCGACGATCAAAGTCAGAAGCAAGGGACACCTCAGAAAACTGAAATGCCTAAAAAGCAACCAGTGACAGAGAGACAGTCGATGCCACAACGAGCTCAACAGACTCAGACACGACAGTCATCAACCTCTGAACAGATGGATCCTTTTAAAAGATTAAAAGAGCTAACAGGTGAAATTTATAAGGAAATCCAACAAGATCAGCGGAAAACGGTCGCAGAACAACCCGTTCCGATTGAACCTGTTTTAATTCCTGAAGCACCTATGAGAAAGCCTGTAAGCCCAAAATCAGGTCGACCAGAAAGACAAACAAGTTCTCGATCTTCAGGTAGACTCTCGACGCATAATCCAGACCAACAGCGGTTTGTGAAGAGTGAATCCCTTAATGTGGATGTTACGAGTAAACAAGATATACTGAGAGGGATCGTGTTTTCAGAAATTCTGGGGCCACCTAAATCTAAACTATAAACCAATACGCATTGACCCCCTGTACCGAGCATAAGAATGGTATAGGGGGTCAATGCGTTGAGAAAACTATTTGAAATGGGATCTTTAATTTCACTGGAAGATTTAACTTCACTCAAAGTACTTGGTGGATATGAGCTAGTGATCATTTCTGAAGGGTATGCGAAATTACGTAAGGAAGGTTATATCATCCATATTAAAGGCACTGATATTCATTTTGACATGTTAATGGAAAAATCAGCGTTACTCTCCTTCACAGAGTTACACGAACTTCGGATTACGAAAGACGCGAAGGAAGGAGAGGTGTATGAAGCGTAAGCTATTTGACGTAGAATTGAAAGGCGAAGGAAAACCCGCACATCTAGTGAACGAGATGATTCGGAATAAGAAACGTGTTTCGAGACTTGAACACATAGATGGTGCTATTTGGTTTCGTACAGACTCAAGTGGTTTAAAGTACATCCGTACAAATAGGCGACGATTTAAATTGAAAGTCCATGTTGAGCGCTTAGGTGATGGAACCCCGATTAATCGATTATTCCATTCGTGGGTCGCTTTACTGCTCTGCATTATCCCGTTTCTTGCTTCGCTGTTTTTGTGGCAAGTAAACGTTGATGCGGAGCATCCTGAAATTGCTGAACGAATAGAACAAACTTTGCAAAAGTCAGCAGTCGTTCCAATGAAGTTGTTGCGTCAGCTACCAGATGAGACAACGATCCGGAGCCAAATTATGACTGATGAGCCGGACTTATCATGGGTGCGCTTCGAAAAAAAGGGTGCAACACTTACTGTGATTCCGATGATTTCACCAAAAACCTCAAGCAAGGTTGAAAAAACAGGGAAACCGGGTGAGTTAGCAGCACGCACTGGAGGAGTCATTACAGGCTTTCAGCTAAAAAGTGGAGAAAGGGTCGCTCGACTTAACCAAACCGTTAAAAAAGGGGATCTGCTGGCGACAGGCGTATTAGAACAAGGTGATAAGGTGGCAGTAGTAGGAGCAGAAGGTGCTGTTTTTGCGGACTATTGGCTAGAGTACAAATTCTCATTACCGAAAACGATTCAATATCGCGCTGCTGGGGAAAAAAGTGTGTCTATAGAATGGCACTTACCATGGCTGAAACAACAATCTGCAAATCGTCCATTTTGGAAGATTGTAGAGTGGAATGAAGAAGTGGATAATACCGTAAAAACAATTACTTTAGAAGAAGGAATGGAGAAAAATTTTTTAGTCCCATTATTAAAACATAAATTACTATCTGAAACCTCATTTGAAAAGGATATAAAGGATGAAAATATTTTACAGGTGACGTTTGGTAGTGATAAAGTAACAGGGACTATACTTTTTTTGATCAACGAAAATATTGCGGTAAAAAGACCATTATCCCAAGGGGGAGACGATTGATTGAGTGAACAACAACTTCAACTACATCTAGAAGATCCAAACGAAGCGATCATGTTACTTGGAATTTCCGATCAGAACATTAAGCTGATTGAAGAAAATCTATCCGTTGCTGTACTGTCACGAGGTGAAACGATTTCTCTCAAAGGGTCGGAAGAGAATACAGATGCAGCGAAACAACTCTTAGAACAATTGTTGAAAGTGATTCGCAAAGGAATCCAAATAAACCAAAGAGATGTTGCAACTGCTATTGAAATGGTGAATAATGGTACTATTGAATACTTTGCCGAACTGTATGATGTGGAAATCGCTCGGAACAGTAAAGGGAAAGTGATTCGTGCTAAAACAATCGGACAACGGGAATATGTTCAAGCAATCCGACAGAACGACCTAACATTTTGTATTGGACCTGCTGGAACTGGGAAAACGTATTTGGCCGTTGTACTTGCCGTGCATGCCATGAAAACCGGTTCTGCAAAACGAATTATTTTAACGCGACCGGCTGTGGAAGCTGGAGAAAGTTTAGGTTTTTTGCCTGGTGATTTAAAAGACAAAGTCGATCCGTATTTGCGTCCACTTTACGACGCACTACATGATATGTTAGGCGCTGAACATACGGAACGTCTAATAGAACGAGGAACCATTGAAATTGCTCCTCTTGCTTATATGAGAGGACGTACACTGGATGATGCGTTTGTTATTCTTGATGAAGCGCAAAATACGACGCATGCTCAAATGAAAATGTTCTTAACTCGATTGGGCTTCGGTTCTAAAATGGTCATTACGGGAGACAAGACACAGATAGATTTACCCAAGGGTTCAAAGTCGGGCCTCATTGCGGCGGAGTCTATTTTGTCAAAAGTTCGAGAGATCCACTTCCAATATTTAGAGCCAGCTGACGTGGTCCGACATCCTATTGTTGCAAAAATTATCGATGCATACGAAGAAGAGCAGTCCTAACCGGGCTGCTCCTTACATACTTTTTGTATTTCAGACTGAAAGGGGATTCAAGGGATGCTAAAGCCGTTGATCCAACTTATCAAGTCCTTAAAGTTTCATGTAACTGCCTGGTTGGTTATTGGATTGTCTGCAGTCGTTTTATTTTTTTTCATTTATGATGATGTGAAGCAAGAGACTTATGAGTTAACACCATTTCAAATTGCCCCAAGTACGCTCCGATCTTTAAAAACGGTAGAGGATACTGTGAAAACAGAGGAAGAGCGTGACCGTGTTGCAGAAGAACAACCACCTGTATATCAGTTCAATGAAGAGATTTCTACCAATCGACAGTCAATCGCTTCCTCGTTGTTCGACTATATTCTTGAAGTGAAAAAAAGTACATTAAGTGAAGAAGAGACGATTTCGGCAACTTCGCTGAAATCGGCAATTCGTGAAATGAATAATAAGTTAAAAGAATTAAAAGAGACTGAACCAGACATTTACTTGAGTGAAACCGTTTTAACAGGACTACTCACTGAAAATGAAGCAGTATTACTAGAGATGCGCTCTGAACTCATTAAAATTGTGGCATCTGAACTATCGAAACCGATTAAGGCAAAAGATGTAACGGTTGCTCAATATGATGCTGAGCGTAAACTCAGAACTTCTTCAAAAATTCCTGATGGACAAGTTCAAACGATGATTCAGCTAGTACGACCGTTAATTGTCCCTACAGAAACTGTCAACGAAGATTTGACAGAGGAACGATTGAAACAGGCTCGAGATAGTATAGAACCAACCAGAATCCTACAAGGGCAAGTGATTGTAAGGGAAGGTCAAGTGATTGATAAGGAAATTTACCGACAGCTTGAAGTAACAGGATTGCTGACAAACCAAACATCTATCAAACCGATACTTGCACTAATTTGTTTGATTGTCCTTTTGTCGGGTCTTGTCTATGTTCATTTCATGTCAAGAAAAGAAGATAAACAAGTCTTAAAGAAAGCACTACTTATCTTTTACTCGATTTTCTTTTTAGTTGTTGTAATGATGAAGTTTACAGGTGTATTGGAAAAAGAGTTCGATGTCCAAGTCTCATTTCTTTTTCCTGCTGCATTAGCACCTTTGCTAGTGAAAATTCTTACGAATGAACGATTAGCCATACTCTCTGTCGTAATGATTGCTGCAACAAGTGGCCTCATGTTACAAGAAGGCGTTACGTCGATAATGCAAATGGAAGTAGTATTGTATTTCCTACTAGGCGGTGTAACGGCGCTACTTGTCCTTGGTGAAAGTGGAAGACGTCTTACGATTATGAGAACAAGCTTGGCGGTCGCCATTGCAAATTTGTTGTACGTTGCGTTTTATCTACTTATGACACAATCTACCTATACGCTTTCGGAAATACTTTTTTATGCGATAGCTGCAATCAGCTCAGCTATTCTCTCTGCGGCGCTCACGATTGGCTTGTTGCCGTTCTTTGAATCGATATTTGGGATCGTCTCTGATTTACGTCTAGTTGAGTTATCCAATCCAAACCATCCACTATTGAAAAAGGTATTGACAGAAACACCAGGAACGTATCATCACAGTGTGATGGTCGCCAATTTAGCCGACGCGGCTTGTGAGGCGATCGGAGCGAATGGATTACTAGCTCGAGTGGGCAGTTACTATCATGATATTGGAAAGACTGTAAGACCTTTGTATTTTATCGAAAATCAGCATGGTGTGAATCCCCATGATCAGCTAACACCTGAAGAAAGTCGCGATATTATTATTGCTCATGCGGGAGATGGCGCAGATCTACTTGCTGCAAAGAAGATGCCACAACAAATTATAGATATCGCACGTCAACACCACGGAACCAGTTTCTTGAAGTACTTTTATTTTAAAGCGAAGGAACAAGGGAAAGATGTAGTAGAGGACGATTTTAGATACCACGGACCAAAACCGCAAACGAAAGAAATTGCAGTCATTTCAATTGCAGATAGTTGTGAAGCGGCCGTTCGTTCAATGAAAGAACCGACTCCTGAAAAAATCTCAGGTTTGGTTAAATCGATAGTGAAGGACAAACTTAACGATGGCCAATTCGATGAATGTGAGTTGTCCTTGAAAGAAATCCGTACTGTGGAACAAGTGATTTGTGAAACGTTGAACGGTATTTTTCATAGCCGGATTGAATACCCGAAATAAGGAAACTGAGGAGGGAGTATATGTTGGAAATCGATTTTATTGATGAAATAAATGGTGATGGGCAAATTGCAGAAAAACTTATTCAGAAGCTCCTTTCTTTTGCTGCTGATGCAGAAGGCCTTGAAGATGGAACTGAACTGTCGGTCACTTTTTTAGATGATAGCTCCATAAAACAGATCAACCGAGATTACCGAGGGAAAGATCAGCCAACAGACGTCATCTCATTTGCTCTTGAAGAAGAGGGTGAAGGAGAAGCGGCTATCATCGGTGCAGATGATATGCCACGTCATTTGGGTGACTTGCTAATATCGGTAGAAACCGCTCAACGCCAAGCCAAAGACTATGGGCATAGTGTGGAGAGAGAACTTGGATTCCTCGCATTGCATGGCTTTTTGCACTTGCTCGGATATGATCACATGACGGAAACTGATGAAAAGAAAATGTTCGGTCGACAAGATGAAATCTTAAAGTCGTACGGACTCGAGAGATAAAACTGTGAAAACATTTTTCAAAGCATTCTCCTACGCTTGGATGGGTATTATGCATGGAGCAACTAGGGAACGGAACGTAAAGTTTCATCTAGTGGCAGCAATTGTTGTGATAGTTGTAGGAGGGTTGACTGGATTAAGTCAATTTGAATGGATAATTATTACCGCTGTTATTGCACTGATGATTGCATTAGAATTAATGAATGCTGCGGTTGAGCGTGTGGTAGACTTAGTTACGCAAGAAAGGCATCCTTTAGCGAAACAAGCAAAAGACCTCGCAGCCGGGGCTGTGCTTGTTTTTTCTATCGCCAGTGCGATAATTGGGTTGCTGATCTTTTTGCCGAAATGGCTGATGTAAACGAATGGAGTGGAATTTTTGGACAAACAACAACTCATGGAGCATGCAAAACATGCAATGCAAAATGCATATGTACCCTATTCTAAATTTCCTGTAGGTGCTGCCTTACTTACAGAAGACGGGACCATATTTGAAGGGTGTAATATTGAAAACTCAGCTTATAGTATGACAAATTGTGCAGAACGCACTGCTTTTTTTAAAGCGATATCAGAAGGCAATCGCTCTTTCGTAGCGCTAGCTGTGACAGGGGATACAGACGGACCAATCTCACCATGTGGCGCATGTCGACAAGTGATTTCTGAATTTTGTTCTGTAGACATGCCTGTCTATTTAACGAATCTTAAAGGTGATGTTCTGGACACAACAGTTGGAGAACTGATACCTGGTGCGTTTCGTAAGGAGGACCTCGAATATGGCGCAAAGTGAATTTAAATCAGGATTTGTTTCTATAATTGGAAGACCTAACGTTGGAAAATCAACATTTTTGAATCGTGTCGTCGGTCAAAAGATTGCCATTATGAGCGATAAGCCTCAAACAACCCGTAATAAGGTTCAAGGGGTCGTCACGGGCGATAGTTCACAGATTGTATTCATTGATACACCAGGGATCCATAAGCCAAAGCACAAGCTAGGTGATTTTATGGTGAAGTCTGCCAAGAATACATTAAAAGAAGTAGATGTGATCATGTTTATGGTGAATGCCAACGAGAAAATCGGACCTGGAGATCGCTTTGTTATTGAAATGCTAAAGAACTCAGATACGCCAGTGTTCTTGGTCATCAACAAAATCGACCTCGTTCATCCTGATGACTTGCTCGGAATCATTACATCTTATGTAGATGAATATGACTTCGCAGAAATTGTTCCGTTATCAGCATTAAACGGCAATAATGTTGATCGCTTAATGGAGACAATCAACAAGTATCTTCCGGAAGGCCCGAAATATTATCCGGACGACCAAGTAACCGATCATCCGGAACGCTTCATTATTTCAGAGTTGATTCGTGAGAAAGTACTTCACTTGACACGCGAAGAAGTTCCGCATTCGATAGCAGTTGTTATTGAGAAAATTGCGCGTGATGAAGACAAAAATATTGTCAATGTTATGGCGACAATTATTGTTGATCGGGATTCACAAAAAGGAATTGTTATTGGTAAGCAAGGAGCCTTGTTGAAGCAAATTGGTACAAAAGCACGACGCGATATCGAAATGTTATTAGGCTCTAAGGTATTCCTTGAATTGTGGGTGAAAGTACAAAAAGATTGGCGCAACAAACCAGGACAGCTGAAAGAATTTGGCTTCCGCGACGACGAGTATTGATCGTCCCGCACACTAGTGGAGGCGAACGTCATGATGAACAAATGGGAAGGTATTGTACTACGCACGATGCCTTACGGTGAGACCAACAAGATTGTAACGATTTTAACGAAGGAAGCAGGGAAGATGACCGCAATGGCCAGGGGAGCAAAAAAACCAGCCAGTCGGTTGTCTTCCATTTCTCAAGTCTTCGTCTATGGATCCTTTTTATTGCGTACAGGAAAAGGGATGGGTTCTCTTGAACAAGGGGAGCCCATAGATTCCATGCGTCATATACGTGAAGATTTGGAAGCCACTTCGTATGCCAGCTATATTGTAGAATTGGTAGACAGACTTACTGATGATGGTGAACGATCCACAGGCGTCTTTAATCTATTATACGAAGCATTGCATGCAATTAACGAAGGATATGATCCTGAAGCCATAGCGCTGTTCGTTGAGTGGAAGATGCTTCCCGTAGCAGGTATTCACCCTGTGTTGCATCATTGTGCGTCATGCGGTTCTGTTGAAGGGGAATTTGCATTTTCGTTCCAGGAAATAGGGTTTTTGTGCCATCGCTGCTTCCATACGGATCCATATATCGTAAGAATCACTCCTGCTCAACTGAAACTCATCCGTACATTTGCAACAGTACCGATTACACAAGTAGGTTCTCTTACATTAAAAAAATCGACCAAGCAATTCATGAAAAAGCTGGTTCGTCAAATTTATGATGAACAAGTCGGACTGAGATTGAAATCAAGGTCTTTTCTGGATCAGCTCGATCGGACACCTAACCTATTACCAACAAAAGAAAAACCGGCAGAGTCAGATGAATAATCTGACTCTGCCGGTTTTTAGTTTTTGGTTAAAATGCAATACGTTCTTCGATATAAGCTTTTAGCTCTTCAATCGGCAAGCGAACTTGTTCCATTGAGTCGCGGTGACGTACTGTTACTTGACGATCTTCTTCAGAATCGAAATCGTACGTAATGCAGAATGGAGTACCAATTTCATCTTGTCGACGGTAACGCTTACCGATGGACTGTGAGTCGTCATACTGTACAGGGAAGTGCTTGCAAAGCTCTGCATACACATCTCCAGCGCCTTCAGCCAACTTCTTGGATAACGGCAACACAGCTGCTTTAACAGGTGCTAAAGCTGGGTGGAACCGCATGACTGTACGTTTGTCATCGCCTTCAAGTACCTCTTCGTCAAACGCATCGCATAAGAATGCAAGAGTGACACGGTCAGCACCGACAGATGGTTCGATACAGAACGGAACAAACTTTTCGTTTGTAACAGGATCTTGGTAATGGAAGTCTTCATTGGAATACTCCATATGACGCTTCAAGTCGAAGTCTGTACGGTTAGCGATGCCCCATAGTTCACCCCAACCGAACGGGAATTTGAACTCGATATCGACTGTTCCTTTTGAGTAGTGGGATAGTTCGTCTTCATTGTGCTCACGAAGGCGCATATTCTCTTCAGTTAGGCCGAGGTCAAGTAACCAGTTCTTCGAAGCATCACGCCAGAAAGCATACCACTCTTCGTCCTCACCTGGTTTACAGAAGAATTCGAGTTCCATCTGTTCGAATTCACGTGTGCGGAATGTGAAGTTACCTGGAGTAATCTCATTACGGAAACTTTTACCGATTTGCGCGATACCGAATGGGAGTTTCTTACGCATAGAGCGCTGCACGTTCTTGAAATTCACAAAAATCCCTTGAGCCGTTTCAGGACGTAAGAAGATTTCGTTTGCAGACGAATCAGTAACCCCTTGAGTCGTTTTGAACATCAAGTTGAACTGGCGGATATCCGTATAGTCCAATGCAGAGCAAGAAGGACAGACGATATTATGCTCGATGATCAAGTCCTTCATCTTCTCAAATGGCATTCCGTCAACAACAATTTCCATACCTTTAGCATCAAGTGCATCTTCAATCAGTTTGTCTGCACGATGACGTGTTTTACACTTTTTACAGTCAATCATAGGATCATTAAAGTTCCCGATATGGCCTGACGCTTCCCAAACTTTCGGGTTCATCAAGATTGCAGCATCGAGTCCTACGTTATGTGGAGATTCTTGAACGAATTTTTTCCACCATGCACGTTTGATATTGTTCTTCAGTTCAATACCAAGTGGACCGTAGTCCCATGTATTCGCTAGTCCTCCATAAATTTCAGATCCAGGAAATACGAATCCACGCTGTTTTGAAACGTTCACAATTTGTTCCATTGTATACATAATAATCCCTCCAATTAAAATAAGCACCCATCCTCGGACATATGTCCGAGGACGGGTGCGTCATGCCCCGCGGTTCCACCTCGATTGACTGCGCAACTGAACAGTCCTCTTTAAGCTTGCTATGGCTCCAGGTTGCCTTTTCATGTCAAGTACGGGCTCTCACTATCCCCGTTCGCTTTTTGCTGACAGTACTTATCGACCTTTCTTCGCCTATTCAAATGTTGAGTTTAGTTTAGCACGGTTCATGATTCTTCGCAATAGAACTGGATTTGTTATATACTAAAGTAAGATTTGTTTAATTGAACGCTTAGGACGGTGACATAGATGGAACTCAATAAGCGCCAGACGGAGATCCTCGAGATCGTCAAGGCGGACGGACCGATTACCGGAGAACATATTGCCGAGCGGTTAAACTTAACAAGAGCTACCATACGACCTGATTTAGCCATCCTTACTATGGCAGGCTATTTAGACGCGCGCCCTCGTGTTGGTTATTTCTACTCGGGTAAAAAGCAAGTGCATTCCGTGGGAGATGAAATGATTGGCATGAAAGTTGGTGACTTTCAATCTACTCCAGCTGTTGTACCAGAACACAGTTCAGTTTATGACGCAATTTGCCAGATGTTTTTACAAGATGTAGGTACATTGTTTGTTGTAGATGAAGAAGCCTGTTTAACAGGAGTCCTTTCAAGAAAAGACTTATTGCGGACAAGTATTGGGAATACGGAGCTTGAAAAAATACCCGTACACGTCATTATGACCCGAATGCCGAATGTTATATACTGTCACAAGAAAGACACACTTTTATCTGCTGCTCGAAAAATGATGGATAAGCAAATAGATTCGTTACCTGTAATAGGGACAGCAAAAGAAGGTCTAGAAGTGGTTGGAAGAATTACAAAAACAAATATAACTGCAGCGTTTTTAACACTTGCACAAGATCATGAGCTATGAGGTGAGTCCTATGAAAAAACTCAAGTTTTTTATCGTTTCAGATTCAGTTGGTGAAACTGCGGAACTTGTGGCGAAAGCAGCAGCGAGTCAGTTTCGCCAAGATTTGGATACGGTTTCGATGAAACGATTTTCCCATATTGAAGAAAAAAGTCAGCTTGAAGAAATTGCCTGGCTTGCTGAACAACAAAAAGCTGTCATCGTCTATACATTGGTTCGTAGTGATATGAGAGAAGCGCTGACACAGTGTTGTCGGGAGCGTGAAGTACAGTGTTTAGATTTATTAGGTCCCATTATGAAGTCTCTTGAACAAGTTTTAGATGAAAAGCCAACTGAAGAACCAGGACTTGTCCGACAGTTGGATGAAGACTACTTCCGAAAGATTGAAGCCATAGAATTTGCTGTGAAATATGACGATGGACGTGACCCACGTGGAGTATTAAATGCAGACATTGTACTCGTGGGAATTTCCAGGACTTCTAAGACTCCTCTTTCTCAATATTTAGCTCATCAGCGCTTTAAAGTCGCTAATGTTCCACTCGTTCCCGAGGTCGAGCCCCCGGCAGAACTTTATGAAATCGATCCTGATAAGTGTTTTGGGCTTGTCATTTCTCCTGAGATTCTCAATTCGATTCGTAAGGAACGTTTAATTGCATTAGGGCTAAAAGATGATGCGAATTATGCAAAAATCGATAGAATCGAACAAGAAATCGCTCACTTCAATAAAGTTGTTAGTAAAATCGGATGTACGGTAATTGATGTCTCAAATCGAGCAGTGGAAGAGACAGCAAATGTAATTTTATCGCATATGAATAGCCGGAAATTTGAGCAAATTCGGAAGGACCTCCATCGATAAGGCGGGTCCCTCTTTTTTCGTTCACAACTCCTTTTAGAACTATAACTAGTATTCACAGATATATTCCTGTAAAATAGCAGTTTCGGGGAAAAATAAAAAATTTGTCGAATAAGAAGGATTTTTAATGGATACATCGAATTTAAAGACAGTGAAGATGGTGATGGCATGTCAAAAATTCCTGAACAGACAATAGAGGAGATACGTTCAAAGACGGATATTGTGGATCTAATAGGTGAGCATGTCCGGCTTACAAAGAGAGGAAAGAATTGGTTTGGGTTGTGTCCATTTCATGGAGAAAGTACCCCGTCTTTTTCGGTATCTGAAGATAAACAGCTCTTTCACTGCTTTGGCTGTGGGGCAAGTGGAAACGCAATCACTTTTATAATGGACATTGATAACCGTCCATTTACAGAAGCAGTCGTACAGCTTGCTGAGCGACTTGATATTCCGATTGATGCATCTATTGAGATGGGAAGTGCGTCAGAAAAAGATGTGGCGCACAAACAGATGTATGAAGCCCATGAATTCGCGGCAAACTTCTATAATCACCTCTTGTTAAATACGGTGGAAGGCGAAAAAGCATATCAATATCTTGAACAAAGAGGATTTACAAGGGAAAACATCGAAAAGTATAGTATAGGATGGGCACTTGATGACTGGGAGGCGCTATCTTCCCTTTTACAGCGTCAAGGTTTTGATATGAATGAGATGGAACAAGCAGGACTTGTCATCCAACGAGACAATGGAACTGGATTTTTTGATCGGTTCCGCGGAAGAGTAATGTTTCCACTTTATGACGATCATGGTACAATAGTCGGGTTCTCTGGCAGAGTGCTTGAGAAGACCGAAAAAGACGCGAAGTACCTAAATAGTCCGGAGACTCCTATATTCGAAAAAGGTCGATTGTTGTATAATTTTCACCGTGCACGTCTTAATGCTCGGAAAAAGGGTAATGTAATAGTATTCGAAGGATTTATGGATACGTTGTCTGCGGATCGAAATGGTATTGAAAATACTGTAGCAGTCATGGGGACAGCGTTATCAGATACTCAACTGATCAAGTTGAAGCGGATTACTAACGATCTTATTATTTGTTGTGATGGGGACAACGCAGGTTGGGAAGCTTCTAAACGATTTGCAGAGCTCGTCATGCAGAAAGGGTTTTCTCTTAAGGTTGCAGTACTTCCTAATAAAATGGATCCTGATGATTACATTTCTGAAAATGGAATTGAAGCATTTCAAGAAAAGATTCTGGGTCGTCCTCATTCTTATATGTCTTTCATTATGGCATATGCAAAAAGGTCTAAAAATTTATCACATGAAAATGATGTACTGCAATATATCCATGAAGTGATGGAAGAACTTGCGGGAGTCTTGGCACCGGTAGAAAAAGACATGATGTTGAGACAACTGTCGATGGATACCAATGTTTCGGTTGATGCGCTCGAGCAGCAGTATGCAAAAGCTGCAGGGAAAGCCGTCAGAAAGTCACAACCTGACAGCTTTTCCGAGCCCGTCATGCCGATCATACAACAAAGAAAGCAAAGCCTCTCTGCGACAGGACGTGCACAGAGGCTACTGTTAAGTCATCTGTTGAACGATGGGACCTTATTTGACACGATTCAGAATCACCACGAGGATCTGTTTGTTCATGATGATTACGCTACTATATATATCCATTTAGCGGGATTCTATGAGCAATATGGTGCACCTGATTTTCATCGATTTGCAGAAACGATTGAAGACCGTGAACTCCGAAAGATTGTGTTGGAAGCAGCTGTGATGGAACGGGACCCAGAACACGCAGAGCGGGAAGTGGAAGATTGTGTTTTACATTTAAAGAAACACCGAATTCAACAGCTCATTACGCAAAAAATGCACGAAGCCAAAGATGCAGAAAAAATGAACGATCTACCCGCAGCACTTCAGCTAGCGAGAGAGATCATACAGCTCCGGAAATCATTATCGGCAATGTAAGCCGACCGGCGTACTAAGGAGGAACAGGTTATTATGGCTAAAAAAGAGGAACTAACTGGAGAAACAGAGACAACGTTGGAGGAAGTCAAAGCTGCTTTGCTGGAAACCGGTAAAAAGAGTGGCGAGTTGACAATAGAAGAAGTCACTGAAAAATTGGCTACTTTTGAAATGGAGCCCGACCAGTTTGAAGAGTTCCTCGATCAAATCGAGGCAGCTGGTATTGAGATGGAAGGCAAAGAAGAAAGTTCTGAAGAAGCGCCGGGCAAGCCTGCTGCAGATGAAGAACGGTTCGACCTGAATGACCTGAGCGTTCCGCCGGGTGTGAAAATTAATGATCCCGTCCGCATGTACTTAAAAGAAATTGGCCGTGTTGATTTGCTTACAGGTAAAGAAGAAGTAGCTCTTGCTAAACGTATTATTGCAGGTGAAGAGGAAGCTAAGAAACGCTTAGCAGAAGCTAACTTACGTCTTGTTGTAAGTATTGCAAAACGATATGTAGGAAGAGGTATGCTCTTTTTAGATTTGATCCAAGAAGGAAATATGGGTCTTATTAAAGCCGTTGAAAAGTTTGACCATACAAAAGGTTTTAAGTTTAGTACGTATGCGACATGGTGGATTCGCCAGGCGATTACACGTGCAATCGCAGACCAAGCGAGAACGATCCGTATACCTGTTCACATGGTAGAGACAATTAACAAGCTCATCCGGGTTCAGCGTCAGTTATTGCAAGACTTAGGAAGAGAACCTTCACCTGAGGAAATCGGTGAAGAGATGGAACTGACTCCTGAAAAAGTTCGAGAAATCCTTAAGATTGCACAAGAACCGGTATCACTCGAAACACCGATTGGTGAAGAGGACGATTCGCATTTGGGAGATTTCATTGAAGACTCGGAAGCGCAGTCTCCTTCTGATCATGCAGCTTATGAATTGTTGAAAGAGCAGCTTGAAGATGTTTTGGATACACTGACAGATCGTGAAGAAAATGTCCTTCGATTGCGATTTGGATTAGACGACGGCAGAACTAGAACTCTTGAAGAAGTTGGTAAAGTATTCGGAGTAACTCGTGAGCGGATTCGTCAAATCGAGGCGAAAGCTCTTCGTAAATTACGACATCCTTCTCGTAGTAAGCGTCTGAAAGACTTTTTAGAATAAGAAACTGGCACCGGGCAAATTCCTTGCCGGTGTCTTTTTTCAGTAGAAGGAGAGAACGTTTATGAATGCGCAGCGTAAACGAATCATTATTTCAGAAATACATTATTGGAAAAAGAATCGTCTGTTGCCAGAGCATTATTGTGATTTTTTAATTACGTTATACGCTCAAGGGGATGCAGAAGCAGCGGCGAATGTAAAGATTGAAAAAGCTATTCTGGAAAAAGAGCGGTATTCGGTCACGAAGAAAATGATCATGTTGGTAATTTTAGCAGTAGGTCTTTCCGCTTTGATGTTTACAATTCGCAATTATCCTGTAATTATGATTGCAACTGCATCTATTTTTGTTCTTGGTTTACTAGTCAGGTTAATAATTAGTAAACCATTTCGTTCTGCCCTTATTCCTTTTACATATATTATTTCTGCTTTTATGTTGCTCGCGATATCACTTAAAATATGGTTTGCTTTTTTTGAAGGCGAAACAATGTTGTTAGTAGGCATTCTTATGTTGAATAGCATTTTATGGCTATTTGCAGGTCGTTTGCTCAAGCTATTGTATTTTACGATTTCAGGTGCTGCGGGATTACTGATGATTATCGGATTTTTGCTCATTTCATATTGAGCAAAAATCCTTTTTTTCTGTTAAACTATCAACTAATTCTGTATAATGAAATTTGTAAGCGTTCACAAAAAAGGGGATGTCATAATGGATTTCAATTTATCTACAGAACAACAAATGATACAGCGGACAATTCGGGAGTTTGCAAACGAAGTAGTCGCACCAGGTGCAATTGAGAGGGACCGGACGAATGAATTTCCTGTAGAAATCTTTAAACAACTTTCTGAAATGGGGATGATGGGACTTCCATTTTCAGAAGAGTATGGCGGAGCAGGAGCAGACACAATCAGTTTTGCGATCGTCACTGAAGAATTAAGTCGGGCTTGTGCGTCTACGGGAATTACTTATTCCGCGCACATTTCGCTTGGGGGAGCGCCACTTAACTTATTTGGAACAGAAGAACAAAAACAAAAATATTTACGTCCTATATGTGAAGGAACTTCTTTTGGTGCATTTGGTCTGACTGAACCTAATGCGGGATCAGACGCAGGCGGCACACAAACAACAGCTAAACTTGGAGATGGAACTTATACTATTAATGGTTCAAAAGTATATATCACCAATGCCAGTTATGCTAAGAATCTTGCGCTTACTGCGATTACTGGACAGACAGATAATGGCGGAAAAGAAATTAGTGCGATTATTGTTCCTACAGATGCAGAAGGATTCAAAGTGATAGATAACTACGAAAAGATGGGATTGCACGCCTCTAATACAACTGAACTCGTTATGGAGAATGTACAAGTACCTGAAGAGAATCTACTTGGTAAAAAAGGGAACGGGTTCCGTCAATTTTTAGTAACATTGGATGGTGGACGAATTGGAATTGGAGCAATGGCAGTTGGAATTGCTCAAGCAGCCTATGAACGTGCCATGCAATATGCAAAAGAGCGGAAACAGTTTGGAAAGTCGCTATCTGAGTTCCAGGTGACACAATTTAAGCTAGCAGATATGGCGATGAAAATTGAGCTTGCAAGAAATATGGTCTATAAGGCGGCTTGGTTGAAAGACGAGGGAAAGCAGTTTACAAAAGAAGCTGCGATGTGTAAGTTGTATGCCTCCGAGATTGCAATGGAAGTTGCAGACGAAGCCATTCAAATCCATGGTGGTTATGGGTATATGAGAGAGTACGAAGTTGAAAGATATATGCGTGATGCAAAGTTATTGGAAATTGGAGAAGGAACTTCTGAAGTCCAACATATGGTGATTGCCCGCCAAATTGGCTGTTAACGAAAAAAGTTCACAAAGTATGTCCAAAATGTCACAAAAGAGAAAAGTCTGTTGATAAGTCTTTCGATTTCATCCAGAATACAGTACAATAAGATATGTGCACTATATACTACAGAATCGTTTCTGGTGAAGGAGGTTAAGTTCGTTGAGTAAAAATCCTGTTGTTCCTTATATTTTGATTTTCGCATTAGGTATCGGACTCATTTTCTTCATGTCCATGTATGGTATTGATCAACAAAAAGAGATTGCCGATGCAGATGGCGAAGCAACGGAAGAAGGTTCGAAAGAAGACGAAGGTGCATCTGCTGAATTCGATGCTGAAGCAGTAGCTCAGCAAAAATGTATCGGATGTCACGGTGGAGACCTAAAAGGAGCAGTCGGTCCTAGCCTTCACGGTGAAGACAAAGACGCTAAAGAGCTTCACGAAATCATCAAGAATGGTAAAGGCGGTATGCCTGGTGGACTCGTTCCTGATGAGAACATCGATGCAATGGTCGATTACATTCTAACTCTTAAATGATAATCTAGAGAGCAATCAGTGTGGCGGAACTCCGCTGCCTGATTGCTCTTTTGTTTGATGCGTGCAAAAAAGTCTAATTTTCGATAAGATTAATGGAAGAAGTCGACGACAGTTTGTCCGTCTGCTGAAAGGTGGAACAAAAAGTGAACGCGAAAAATTTATCAGAAAGATTGCGGTTGGTCGCATCATTTGCTGAACAAGGAACTGTCCTTGCAGATATAGGAAGTGACCACGCTTATTTACCATGCTGGCTATTTCAACAAGGGCAAATATCCCGCGCTATTGCAGGAGAAGTTGTAAAAGGACCATTTGAATCTGCGAAGCGAAATGTTGCGAAGGAAGGCTTAACGGATAAGGTTGTTGTGCGTCTCGAAAATGGACTACAAGCTATTTATCCTGATGATGGTGTTGAAACTGTGACCATCGCAGGGATGGGTGGTTCTCTAATTGCCTCTATTTTAGAAAATGACGCGGATAGGTTAACTGGGGTTAAACGAATCATTGTACAGCCGAATATCCATGCAAAGGCAATCCGTGTTTGGGCAGTCAGCAATTCATGGAAAATCTTGAATGAAGCAATTCTGAAAGAGGATCATAAAATCTATGAAGTCCTTGTGCTAGAGCGAGGAGATCAGTCTTATCACCCTGAGGAGTTACTAATGGGTCCACTTCTTTTACGACAACGTTCTGCTGTTTTTCAAGAGAAGTGGCAAGGTGAGCTAAATGAAATATCACGTGTGATCAATGTGTTAACACAGTCTGCGCAATCTGAAGAGGCAAAATCGAAACGTAAGCAATTGAGTGATACGAGGGATATGATTGAGAGGGTGTTGAAGTCATGAAAAACGTGAATGGTCATGAAATCATTCAAGTATTTGAAGAGTGGGCACCGAAAAAATTAGCAATGGAAGGAGATCCAATCGGCTTACATATTGGTCAATTGAATCGTCCGGTTGACACTGTCTTAGTCACATTAGATGTGAACGAAGCAATTGTTGACGAAGCGATCGAGCGTGGAGCGACGCTTATTATCGCACATCACCCACCCTTATTTAGACCTGCGAAACACATTTGGACTGATACACCACAAGGACGAATGATTGAGAAGTGTATCAAGAATGATTTGTCGGTGTATGCAGCTCATACGAACCTAGACATAGCAAATGGCGGGGTCAATGATCTGCTTTCAGAAAAACTAGGGCTCACTCAGATAAAAATCCTTGAACGTACTTCTTTTGAATCTGATCAAGAATATGGCATTGGCCGAGTCGGTAAGCTTGCTTCGAGTATGTCGCTTGAACAGTTTGCCCTCCTTGTGAAGGAGAAGCTAGATGTGCCTGCAGTTAGAATGGTAGGAGATAAAGATCGATTGATTCATAAAGTAGGCGTTTTAGGTGGAGATGGAAACAAATATATACATGCCGCTAAACGTGCTGGAGCAGATGTGTTGGTAACGGGGGATTTGTATTACCATGTCGCCCAAGATGCTGAAGCGATTGACTTATGTATCGTAGATCCGGGTCATAATGTTGAAAAAGTGATGATTCAAGGCGTTGCAGAACATATGGCTGCGAAATGTGAACAACGTAACTACAATGTGACGTTTTTACAATCCCAACAAAATACAGAACCTTTCACCTTTATTTAAAAAAATCCCCCAATTTCTCAACTGAGAAGTGGGGGATTTACTCATTTATACATACGGTTCAATCCGTGTAACGGGTGCTGGTTTCTTAATCTTCGGTAACAGTCGATTTAAGTCAAACTTGCGCTCTGCAATGTGTGTTGACGGATCTGCAGGGTCAAACTTCGTAAGGAATTCGATCACTTCACGAACAATCAATGTAGGTGTAGAAGCACCTGCTGTGACGGCCACGCGTTCAACGCCCTCCAACCAACTTAAATCAATTTCAGAGACATCTGAAATTCGATAGGACGGGGTATTAGCAATTTCAACTGAAACTTGTGTCAAACGATTGGAGTTATTGCTCTTCGGATCACCAACTACAATCAGCAAATCTGCTTCGCCCGCTTGCTCGGCAACTGCTTCTTGTCTAACTTGTGTCGCCATACAAATTTCTTTATGGACTTCGATGTGAGGATATTTCTTTTTCAAGTCTTCCATGAGGTGGATTACGTCCCACTGACTCATAGTTGTCTGATTTGTGACAAGTAATTTGTCGTTTTGAAGAGTTAACTGCTCGATATGCTCGGCATTTTCAACTAAATGAACTCTTCCTGGGGCAACACCAAGAGCGCCTTCAGGTTCCGGATGATGCGCCTTACCAATATAGATGATATCGTAGCCTTCAGCAGTTTTCTCACGAATCAAGTCATGTGTGACAGTTACGTCAGGACACGTAGCGTCGATTGAAACTAGACCTTTTTTACGTGCGAGTTCACGTACTTCAGGAGAGACTCCATGTGCTGTGAATATTACAGTACCTGTTTCGACTTGATTGAGAATCTCGAGACGATTATTTCCTTCTAATGTGATGATGCCATCTTCCTCGAATGCATCCGTCACATGCTTGTTGTGTACAATCATGCCCAATATATAAATCGGTCTCGGCAATGATTCGTCGAGTGCCGCATTTCTAGCAATCACCATTGCATCGACGACCCCGTAACAATAACCCCGCGGGGAAATCTTCATTACTTCCATTTTAAGCTCACTCCTCTAAAGGGATCTACTCCTATTATAGCGGAGATGGCTTAAAGGTTCAAAGTCTTAGATTGGTGGCTGGAACACTTTAGGTATAGAAGGTAGTGGTCCTGAAGCGACTGGCGCTGCCCCGCGTGCAACAGATGCTGCTGCAGATGCTCCTGCTCCTGCTACCCCTGCGTCCGGAAGAGATTGAAATCCTCGATACAATTTCCACATGGCAGGTATGTTTTGAAGCATTGGCGCAAACTGTTGTACCATTGGAGCATATTGTTGAACAGTTGTCATAAAACGATTGGCGGTTTCCATATACATTTCAGGTTTTGAAAGACCAGCCCCTGTAGGTGTTCCACCTTGTGCTTGCTGTTGACCACCAAATCCAGGATCCATCCCAAACGGGGAAGGTTGCTGATTCGCTTGGCCTTGTGTAAATGGTGCCGCAGGTCCCTGCATAAAGGGATTTGCCTGATGAATGTTTCCACGAAACATCTGTTGGCCAGCAGGAGCTTGCCGCTGCTGATTAGCAAATGGATAAAAAGATTGATATCTCATAATTATCTCCTTTCCCAAAGAGTACTTTGTCTATAATGTATCCTATGCGAAAAAAACAACCAGCGGTACAGTTTCGTGCTACAATGAACGAATGAATGATAGGAGGACACGAACATGTCTAGATACACTGATTACCAATTTAAACCGTTTCTTCGCGACGCGATAGAACAATTGGGCTTCACAAGTCCAACCCCCATCCAAAAGGAAATGATTCCGCTCATTTTAAAAGGTCAGAGCGCAATCGGACAAGCACACACAGGAACAGGTAAGTCTCATAGCTTCCTAATTCCAATTTTACAACGCATTAATACAGATGCAGATGAGCTTCAAGCAGTCATCACTGCTCCAACACGGGAGCTTGCTATCCAGTTATTTGATGAGTTGAAAAAACTAACAGCTTCTTCAGAAGTCCGCACAAGTTTATTGATTGGCGGGACGGATAAGAAACGTTCTGCTGACAAATTGAAATCGAATCCTCATTTAGTTGTTGGAACACCTGGACGTATCCGAGATATGTCAGATACAGGTGCGTTATCGATTCATACTGCCCGCATCCTCGTAATCGACGAAGCCGATCTTGCGTTTGATATGGGATTCATTGAAGACATTGACCAGTTTGCAGGAAAAATGCCAAGTGACTTGGAAATGTATGTTTTCTCTGCGACCATTCCAGAAAAACTTAAGCCGTTTCTTGCAAAGTATATGAACTCCCCTGTTCATATTCAGCTCGGCACAAAAAAGCCATTAACAGAAGGCATGCACTATTCGCTCGTTCCGGTACGAGGAATGGATCGCAAAAAGAAACTCTTAAACGTCATCCAGTCAATCAATCCCTATTTGGCGATTATTTTCACCAATACGAAACAAAATGCAGATGAGCTTGCGGGCTATCTTGCTGCGCAAGGTGTGAAGACTGGGAAAATTCATGGTGATTTGAACGCTCGTGAACGGACTCGTATGATGAAACAAATTCGTGACCTTGAATATCAATTCATTGTAGCGACAGACCTAGCAGCACGAGGAATTGATATCCCTGGCGTAAGCCACGTCATCAACTACGAGCTCCCTGAAGACCTAGAGTTCTATATCCACCGTGTTGGACGTACAGCACGTGCTGGTTTGGAAGGGGTAGCTATCACATTATTCGATCCTTCTGAAGATGATGCTATCGTTAAAATCGAGAAAATGGGTATCCCATTCGTACATGAAGATGTGAAAAATGGAGAGTGGACGCAACTGAAAGAGCGTCATTCCAGAAAAAATCGTCCGAAAGAACAGGATGAAATCGACAAGAAGGCTACTGCTTTAATCCGGAAACCAACTAAGGTGAAACCTGGTTATAAAAAGAAGCGGGCTGCGGAAGTGGATCGCTTTAAAAAGCGTGAAAGGAGAATGAATAAGAAAAAATGAGTGAACAACCTATATTAATCGGTTCCCATGTATCGATGAGTGGGAAGGACATGTTACTTGGTTCAAGTAAGGATGCTCTCGAATTTGGTGCTTCGACTTTCATGATTTATACAGGAGCTCCACAAAACACGCGACGTAAACCAATTGAAGAGTTGAACATTGCTGCAGGGCAAGCTCATATGATGGAGCACGGACTATCCTCTATGGTCGTCCATGCGCCTTATATCATTAACATCGCAAATACCGTGAAACCTGAAACGTTCCGCCTGGGCGTTGATTTCTTACAAGAAGAGATTCGACGGACAGCAGCACTTGGAGCAAACCAGATCGTATTGCATCCAGGGGCACACGTAGGTGAAGGCGTTGACAAGGGCATTGCAAAAATCATCGAAGGTTTGAATGAAGTCTTATCTGAAGATGCCGATGTCAAGATCGCGCTGGAAACAATGGCAGGTAAGGGCACTGAATGCGGAAGAAGCTTTGAAGAACTTGCGATGATTTTTGATGGCGTTAAAAATAACGATCGTCTCTCAGTTTGTTTTGACACGTGTCACGTCCATGATGCAGGATATGATATTGTTAACGATTTTGAAGGTGTGCTGGAAGAATTTGATCACTACATTGGTAGAAATCGAATTTCAGTTATCCACGTCAATGATAGTAAGAACGTCCGTGGGGCAGGGAAAGACCGTCATGAAAACGTGGGCTTCGGCCACATCGGTTTTGAACCACTGCACTATATCGTTCATCACCCATCATTCACAAACGTTCCAAAAATACTTGAAACCCCATTCATTGGTACGGACAAGAAAAACAAAACAGCACCATACAAAGAAGAAATCATGATGCTGAAAAGTGGGGAGTTCACCACTAAATATCGTGACGCATTATTGAACGAAGAGACTAACGTTTAATAGTTGTCGTTTTTATTGGTGAATAGTTGTGGAAATGCTAATAAATCATCACAGTTTAAAATACTTGTTCCTAAAGAAAAAGACTGTCGAGCAAATCAGTAGTAACTGATTTGCTCGGCAGTCTCTTCTTACTTTCGCATATTTAAATAATCCTCCAACAACTGATTCGTACGTTTCTGTCCTAAAATCCGCTCCACCTTTGAAATAAAACTCTCAGGAACCCCTGTTAAAATCCAATGCATGGAGATCTCATCTAATAAAGGTCTAAGCATTCTGATTTCCTCAACAGTAAAATCTAATCCATACGACTTGGACATCTTCAACATCTCTTCATCGCTTCTTTTTTTCATTTCCAGTAGCAATCGTGTGTAATCCAAATTGTCACCTAGCTTTCTTTAAATTTGTAAGCCCGCGCCATTTCGTTTATAATCATTGGAGTGAATCGTAATCATTACTATTAATAGAAGGATGGTTGTATGCAAGAAAGTCTAGTGAAATTAACAGATGTAACTTTTAATTATGGAAATTCATCGGTGTTGAAAGATATCACCTTATCTGTGAAACCAGGTGAATTTTGGGCACTTATTGGTCCGAACGGATCTGGGAAATCGACGCTCATTAAAATTCTATTAGGATTGTTAAAGCCGAATAAAGGATCAGTGGAACTATTCGGGGAGCCGATTTCTTCAGTCAGCCACAAAGAACGAATCGGCTACGTTTCCCAAAAATCAAATTCTTTCAATAGCGGATTTCCAGCAACTGTTCTGGAAGTTGTGAGAAGTGGTTTGACGAAAAAAACAGGATTGTTAAAGCGGTTTTCAAAAGCGGATACAGAAGCTGCTATGAATGCACTTCTTGAGGTGGATATGAGAGAATTCGCTGATCGTAATATAGGTGAGCTCTCTGGAGGACAGCAACAGCGTGTCTTCATAGCAAGAGCACTTGCGGCAAAACCAGAACTGCTCATCATGGACGAACCTACTGTCGGGGTGGACCAGCAAAACTCGGCTTCTTTCTATTCTATGCTTGAAAAATTGAATCGTGACAATGGCATAGCCATTATTTTAGTTTCTCATGAAATTGACCTTGTGACTGATCTTGCTTCACACGTTGCCTGTTTGAATCGGACGATGCACTTCCATGGTGGAAGAAGAGACTTTGCGAAGCTGAATGATAACGATCTATCACGATGGTATGGTCATTCTGTCCGTCTCGTTCATCAGAAGGAAGGAGACACTTCCAATGATTGATGCATTATTTACTTATGAATTCCTACAGAATGCGTTTTTCTCAGGTTTAATTATCGGAGTGATTGCACCAATGCTTGGGCTCTTCATCGTTGTTAGGCGTCTTGCTCTAATTGCTGATGCACTAAGCCATGTCTCGCTTGCGGGGATTGCAGGAAGCTTGTATTTAAGTCAGCAAGTGTTGTTTTTCGCAGGACTCAATCCGATTTATTTAGGTATGGCAGCTGCAGTGGGCGGCTCGCTCTTAATCGAGAGATTGCGTAGGGTTTATCGCAATTTTGAAGAACTTGCAATTCCAATCATACTCTCAGCAGGTATTGGATTCGGAGCGATATTCATTTCCTTAGCTAAAGGATTTGGTGCGGACCTCGTAGGTTATTTGTTCGGTTCGGTCTCTGCAGTAAGCAGACAAGACTTACTAGTTGTCTCAATTCTTGCAGTCGGAGTGTTTGCATTCATTTATTTGTTCTACAAAGAATTGTTTACGTTATCCTTCGATGCGGATTATTCTCAAGCATCAGGCATTAAAGGACGCTGGATTCAAATGTTTTTCATGGTGCTCACGGCGCTAGTGATTGGAGCTTCGATGCGGATTGTCGGAATTCTTCTTGTATCGTCTCTTATGACCCTACCAGTTGCCGCTGCAATTCAAGTGGCAAAAAGCTTTAAATCAGCCATGTTACTGTCAATTCTTTTTGGGGAAGTATCCGTCGTTACCGGGCTATTCACTGCCTATCACTTGGATATTGCACCTGGAGGTACGATCGTAGTGACGGCAATACTCATCTTACTACTTGTGTTAATGGGTAAACGTTTGACGGGGCAAAGTACAGTGAGAAGGAAGGGGGAAGTACTGTGAATGTAGAAAAAGCTTGGGAAACGTTGAAGGAACATTCTTACAAGCGAACAAAAAATAGAGAAGCGATTTTAGAGTTTCTTGCAGAGCGAGATGGATATACTGCTGCAATGGATGTTGGTGAATTTCTGAAGAAAGACAATCCCGGAGTGAGCTTTGATACAATTTACAGAAACTTAACCACTTTTGCGGAACTTGATATTTTGGAAGAAACTGATCTGAATGGGGAACGTCAATATCGGATGCACTGTGACCCGGGCGTTCATCACCATCACTTTATTTGTACGGTATGTGGCAAAACGAAACACATACCGTCGTGTCCGATGGATCACATCGCAGTTAACTTACCTGGAGTGGAAATTCAAGGGCATAAGTTTGAAGTGTACGGGAAATGTCCTCAATGCCAATAAGAAAAGGAAAGGCTCAAAAAATGAGCCTTTCCTTTTTTTAGTTCACTCGAGTTGTAAAGAAGTTGTGCTGTATCCACTCATTAGCTTCGTTCCAGTTATTGACCCTGATGACACCATTCGGAATAGGATTCCGATTATATGGAGTGTCAAAAAGGATGACAGGAATATCAAGTTCCTCGTGGAGGTCGACAGCATTATCGTGTTTGTCTTCGAAAAACACGTCTGTACCAAATTTGCGTGCAGTTTCAATTTTACGATGACTGCCGATAAGTTCGACATGGTCATAGGGGAGTTGCTCACGTTCAAACCATTTCATCGTCGCATCCATCACTTCAGAACCGCGGGCAGAGATGTAATACAGCTCTGCTTGCTTCTGCCAGTCTGTCAAAAATTGTTTAGCTTGTTCTTGCGTGGAGGATGTTAGACAAATCTCTGGTTCAGCTTCTTTGTACCACTTGTAAAATTCGGTAGGATCGACATCGAAAGCAGTTGTCAGATCATATTCCTTAATATCATCTAAAACGAGCTCGCAACCGAACTTTTTATTAATATGCGGAAGTAGAGAGGATGGAGTCGTTACAGTTCCGTCAATATCGATACCGAATCGATAGTTTTTCACTTAGAGGTTCCACTTTCTTCAAGCAGTTCTTCTTGTCTCTTTTTTTCGAAGTACTCTTCCGCAAGTTTATCAATTTCGATTTTCAATTCCTCGACCATTGTCTCTTCAGGAACCTTACGTACTGTTTTTCCGTGCATGAACAGAAGTCCTTCGCCGCGAGCACCTGCGATTCCGATATCCGCTTCTCGTGCTTCACCTGGTCCGTTCACTGCACAACCAAGAACTGCTACTTTAAGAGGTGCTTTGATGTGTGAGATATATTCTTCCACTTCGTTTGCAATGGATATCAAGTCAATTTCTATACGTCCACAAGTTGGGCATGAAATGAGAGTAGCTGCGTTCGATGAAAGACCGAATACTTTCAATAACTCACGTGCCACTTTAACTTCTTGTACGGGGTCAGCACTCAAGGATACACGCATGGTGTTACCAATGCCTGCTGATAGTAACGCTCCGAGACCTGCAGAACTCTTAATGGAACCGGTAAATAGTGTACCGGACTCAGTAATTCCAAGGTGAAGCGGATAGTCGAATGCAGCTGCAGCTTTCTTATAAGCTTCGATTGCCAAGTTCACATCTGACGCTTTCAACGACACGATGATGTCATGGAAATCGAGGTCTTCAAGGATTTTAATGTGGTGCAAGGCACTTTCAACCATTCCGTCAGCTGTTGGGTAGCCATATTTCTCAAGGATTTTCTTCTCAAGAGATCCGGCGTTTACACCGATTCGAATAGGAATTCCTTTTGCTTTAGCTGCATTAACAACAGCTTCCACTTTTGCTTGCTTCCCGATGTTACCAGGATTAATACGAATCTTATCAGCACCTTGTTCAATCGCAATCAGTGCTAGTTTATAGTTAAAGTGAATATCGACAACGAGTGGAATGTTAATCTGTGCTTTAATCGCGCCGATTGAGTAAGCTGCGCGCTCATCTGGGCAAGCAACGCGGACAATCTGAACACCTGCTTCTTCCAAACGCTTGATTTCTGCAACAGTTGCTTCCACGTCATGTGTTTTAGTCGTTGTCATACTTTGGATGAATAGTTCGTTACTTCCACCAATTGTAAGATTCCCGACTTTAACAGGACGAGTGTTGGATCGATGTATCATTTCAGTCATTATTTTCTCTCCTTACTTCGAATTACTACTGTTTACTATTGTACATTTTATCAATCATTGTGCTAAAAAGACAAGGAACTGCCCTCCGGACTCTATTGTTTTGAGCAAAATGTGACGGTTTCACTACTAAGTGGAATTTCAATCTGCTCTCCACCTACAATGTCCTGAAGCTGTAAATGAGGGTTTAGTTGATAGAAAACTGTCAATCGATCAATGAAAGGCATACTTGGATCAGGATAAAGTGCAAATAACGTTTCGATTGTATCACCTTGAACCGTTGTGACAACAATAGATACAGGCTTGTCCACTTCTTCACAAGTGGGTTCATCTGATGCAAAAGCTGCAAGTTGAATCGTGCCTTCTGTCAAATCAATTTTCAGCATATGGATAAGCGCGAATACAGCTAGCGCGGTAATTAGTAGTCTCATAAGAAAAGCCCCCCTTCGCTCACGATATGCACGAAGGAAGACAATTATGCGCGCGTTACTTTTGCTTGAGGCTGTTTCGGATAATAGTTTGTAGCCAATGCTAAATACACAATATGGATAATCGCGGTAAGTGGGAAATTAAAGGCGCTTTCAACATGAAAGATATCAAGTACTAAAGAAACTAAAATAGGGACAGTAATTGAAACAGCAGAAGTACGCCACATATGCCTGTATTCTCCGCGACGTTTGAAAATTTTCAAAAGTCCAAGCCCAACAAGCCCGAAGAAACTAACTCGGATGAATAAATAAAACGTACTAATGACAAGCTGAAGGACAAATGCCATAGGATAGAGCAAACCACCGACAGTTGCTGCGTAATCGATCAATTCTTGAGAAGAGCCGAACAAATCAATATCTCCCGTAAGGAATCGTATAAAAGACACCAAGGTTGATAGAATTACAAATAGAAATACGTATTGAAATACTTTTCCGATAGGTAGCAATCGGAAAGCTGCGAGTTTTTTTGGCTCGTAGATGGAAGCAAAAAACAATTGATAGTTCTTCAAAACGTTGACTCCTTTCTGGGTATATCGCTAGTTTAGCATCGGTACTATAAAATTGGGTAGGGATTGTCACAACATTAGCCAGTTTAGCATGTCAAATGTTAAGGGATTGTAAAGATTGACCGTTGTCTATTTACATATGAGAAGTCGGCGACAATAATAGGGGAGTATACATATCGTTATTGGAGGTTGCGCATTACATGGATATTAATTGGCAGGAAGTGGCGTTTCAATTTCTTGGTGGACTAGGTATATTTCTTTTCGCCATTAAATACATGGGGGACGGTCTTCAGAAAGTAGCTGGAGATAGGCTACGTTCTATTCTCGACCGTTTTACAACGAACCCGTTCATGGGTGTACTAGTCGGAATTATTGTGACGGTTCTGATTCAGTCAAGTTCAGGTACGACCGTTATTACCGTTGGGCTCGTTAGTGCGGGGTTCATGAAACTGAGACAAGCAATCGGTGTTATTATGGGTGCCAATATAGGTACAACCGTTACGGCATTCATCATCGGATTGGACGTAGGTGCTTATGCGTTGCCAATCATGGCGGTTGGTGCGTTCATGATATTCTTCATCCCGAAACTGACGGTTAAACATTTTGGTGAGGTTGTATTCGGGTTTGGAGGCCTGTTCCTAGGGCTCGAACTAATGAGTGAAGGGATGGTGCCTTTACGATCACTTGAGTCGTTTACTGATTTGACCGTTTCGATGGCAGACCACCCGATGCTTGGAGTGGTTGCAGGTACGGTGTTTACCTTAATCGTTCAGAGTTCCAGTGCGACTGTAGGGATCTTGCAAGGCTTATATGCGGAAAATCTTATCGATTTGAAAGCTGCATTGCCTGTTTTGTTTGGTGACAATATCGGAACTACGATAACTGCAATTTTAGCAGCAATAGGCGCATCTGTTGCTGCCCGTCGTGCGGCTGCAACCCACGTTTTGTTCAATATTCTTGGTGCGGCCATATTCATGATCCTCCTCGTTCCTTTCACTGCTTACGTGGAATGGATAACGAGTACGTTCGGAATTGACAAGAAGATGCAAATTGCGTTCGCCCATGGTTCATTTAACGTGGTGAACACAGCAATCCAGTTTCCGTTCATCGGTGCTTGGGCGTACTTTGTAACGAAACTAATTCCTGGTGAAGATGTGACGATTGAATATAAACCGAAACATTTGGATCCTCATTTCATTACTCAGTCTCCAGCCGTTGCGATTGGACAAGCAAAAGAAGAAATCATTCGTATGGGTTCGTTCGCTGTCCAAGGATTAGAAGAAACATTCGAATACTTGAAGAGCAGTAAGAAGGGCCATGCAGAGACTGCGTATCAAATTGAAGATGCCATTAATAATTTGGACCGTAAAATCACGGATTATCTAGTTGAGATTTCTGCTGTCAATATCTCGCCGGTTGAATCCGTCCGTCACGTCATGTTGATGGATACGGTTCGTGACATCGAGAGAATTGGAGATCACTTTGAGAATATCATTGAACTCATTGACTTTAGAGAAGTTAATAAGGTAAAGCTTTCTGAAGATGCTCTAGAAGAACTTTCAGAGATGTTTGCACTGACTATTGGTACAGTACAAAAAGCAGTGGATTCCTTAGATACGAACGATTGGGAGCTTGCACGTACTGTTGCTAAACAAGAAGAGTTAATCGACAAAATGGAACGCAAATGTAGAAAGAGCCATATTATTCGTCTGAATGAAGGTGGCTGTTCTGCGCAAGCTGGTATTGTATTTGTAGATATTGTCTCTAACTTGGAAAGAATCGGAGATCATGCTGTCAATATTGCAGAAGCGGTTTTAGGAAAACGCGCATAAGGGAGGAGAAAGTCGGATGGAATGGATTGCATGGATTGTAGCAAGTCTGTTTTTCGTTGTTGCTTTTATTGGTTTAATCTATCCGGTGATTCCTTCTGTTCTCTTCATCATTGGCGGCTTTTTGCTCTATGGGCTAATTGATACATTCAGTTCCATGGGATGGCTGTTCTGGACAATACAAATTTTATTCACTATTTTGTTGTTTGGAGCAGATACGATTGCAAACCTTTTCGGTATAAAACGTTTTGGAGGATCTAATGCTGGAGGATGGGGGAGTACGATTGGTCTTCTCATTGGGCCATTCGTCATTCCGGTCGCTGGAATTCTAATTGGACCATTCCTTGGTGCTGTTTTTGCGGAATTACTCATTACGCGTGCTGGTTTTAAACAAGCCTTTCGTTCAGGAATTGGCTCGTTGATCGGATTTTTAACATCTGTTATCGTCAAAGGCATTGTCATGATTGTTATGATCGGTATTTTCATCTTCTTCGTCACATAAAAGACAAGATAATTGAATGCCTATGGGAAGTTTGATAATCTTGAAAGGTAGGAAAGAATTCAATCATTCAAGGAGGAATTGGAAATGGCTTACAAATTACCTGAATTGCCTTATGCATATGATGCACTAGCACCACACATCGACAAAGAAACGATGGAGATTCACCACACGAAGCATCATAATACGTACGTTACCAATGTAAATAATGCATTGGAAGGACATGCTGATCTTGCTGCAAAATCTGTTGAAGAGCTTATCTCAGATTTGAATGCAGTTCCTGAAGATATCCGTACTGCAGTTCGCAATAATGGCGGAGGTCATGCGAACCACTCCTTATTCTGGACACTTCTTTCACCAAACGGTGGCGGAGCGCCAACTGGTACTCTAGCTGAAGCAATTGACAAGAAGTTCGAAAGCTTAGACAAATTCAAAGAAGAGTTTGCGAATGCTGCAAAAACTCGCTTTGGTTCTGGATGGGCTTGGCTCGTTCTTGATAACGGCGAACTTTCAATCATGTCTACACCAAACCAAGACTCTCCATTAATGGAAGGTAAGACTCCACTTCTTGGGCTTGACGTTTGGGAGCATGCTTATTACTTAAACTATCAAAACCGTCGTCCTGATTACATTTCAGCATTTTGGAATGTTGTTAACTGGGATGAAGTACAAAAGCTTTACACAGAAAATAAGTAAGTGATTGATGCAACCAAGCACACATCTTGTTCGTCAAGATGTGTGCTTTTTCTTTTTTAATGCTATAATTCATTTGATGTGCACCTAATGAAGGAGGAGGAAAACGTGAGGAAAAATCAGCGTAAAGTCGATCAGGCAAAAGTCCGCCAGCGCAAATTGACTTCCTTCAGAATGAACTTTTTATTCTTTTCTATATTCGTTTTGTTTTCGTTGCTAATTTTTCGTTTAGGATATTTGCAAATTGTTAAAGGGGAAGACTATAAGCGTGAGTTAGAACGTACAGAAGAAATCGCAGTGAACACTAGTGTTCCAAGAGGCCGGATTTTTGATCGGAGCGGTCATTTGCTCGTAGATAACGAACCACGAAATGCGATTACATATACGAAGACAACTTCTACAACGTCTGAAGACATGTTGAAAACTGCTAAAAAGCTTGCAAAGTTAATTGACAAACCTACGACGCGAGTAACTCTAGGTGACAAAAAAGACTTTTGGATCCTGTTACATCCTGATGAAGCGCTAGATAAAGTTACAAAGAAGGAACAATTGGCGCTTCAAAATGACGAATCCATCTCAAAAAAGGAAGCGCAACGCGAAATCACGAAAATGACACGGGACCGCATTACAGACGAAGAAATGGATTCGTTTACAGATAGTGAGCTTGAAGTTCTCGCGATTTATCGGGAAATGATGTCAGGATATGCCTATACTCCACAAATCGTTAAGAGTGAAGAAGTGACTGATACGGAATTCGCAACGGTCTCTGAACAACTGGGATCACTTCCTGGAGTCAATACGACAACAGATTGGGAACGCGTCAAGATGTCAGATAGCGCGATCCTTGGAACAACGACTAGCCCTCTAGAAGGAATTCCTAAAACAGATCTGGACTACTTCCTTTCACGTGGTTATTCGCGGAATGACAGGGTAGGCAAAAGCTACATTGAACGTTATTATGAAGATTTGCTAAAAGGTCAGAAAACAGTTGTGAAAAATATTAAGGATAGAACCGGCAAAGTCGTAGAAACCAAAACCGTTCGTGAAGGGGAACCAGGAAAAGATCTGATGTTGACATTAGATCAGGAACTGCAATCCCATCTGGAAAAAATTGTAGAAGATAATTTACTGAAAGCAAAAAGAATGGGTGGTTCTCAATTTTTAGATCGAGCCTTCTTAGTGATGATGGACCCAAATACAGGTGAAGTATTATCCATGGTTGGCAAAAAGATTGTGAAAGACAAAGAAACGGGTAAACTAACTGTACAAGACTACACATTTGGTACGTTCAGTACGTCATATGAAGTTGGGTCGACTATGAAGTTGGCTACTGTGTTAAGTGGTTATCAGCATGATGTATTGAGTTTAGGAGAAAGGAAAATTGATGAGCCTATTTATGTAGGTAAACAACGCAAAGCATCTCTTTTTAACCAAAATTCTCGCGTTTCCGTTGACGACATTGAAGCACTTGGACGCTCCTCCAACGTGTATATGTTCAAAATTGCAATGGATATAGCAAACTATAATTATGTAAAAGGCGGTAGCTTAAAAATCGATTTTGATGCATTCAACAAATTACGAGACAGTTATGCCTCGTTTGGTTTGGGTGTCAAAACAGGAATCGATTTGCCGGGCGAAGTGTCGGGGTCTTCACCAGAGCCAAACCGTAAAGAGCCTGGTAAGCTACTCGACTTATCGATTGGCCAGTATGATACGTACACGCCTCTGCAACTCGCGCAGTATGTTTCCACTGTTGCAAATGGTGGATATAGAATTGCACCACAAGTACTGAAGGCTGTATATGATCCTTCAAAAGATGGAAAAGAATTCGGAGCTCTCTTGGAACAGAACGATCCGAAGATTCTCAACCGAATTGATAATACCCCTGAAGAAATTGAACGAGTTAAAAAAGGGATGCATTATACGTACTATCAACCCAAAGGGACTGCGTACAACATTTTCCAAGGTGAAGATTTCGATGCTGCAGGGAAAACGGGTACTGCGCAGGCAGGGTATTATGAGGGCGAAGATCGATCACTATGGGGGACTCAAACAATTTCTGTTGCTCACGTAGGTTTTGCTCCGTATGAAAACCCTGAAATTGCATATTCTGTTATTGTGCCGCACGTATCAACATATACAAAAGGTTATGCACATCCGAACAATGATATTGCCCAAGCGGCTGTCAAAGAGTATTTTGCACTTAAGAAAAAACGGGCTGAGTCTGAAATCTTTTCTACAGAAACACCGACTATTAAGCCGTCGTTAGAAGTGGAAGCAGGAACTAAAAAATAAAATTTCAAAACAAAAAGACAAGCTTAGTATCACTAAGCTTGTCTCAGACTGTAGACAAACTCCAGTAATCACGGGGTTTGCCTACAGTTTTTTTCTTTTACAATAGTATTAACTAGAAAAAGTTGATTTCCGCTGCGAGCGGACGCTTTCCGAGGGGCTTGCTCTC
>NZ_JBPFDS010000020.1:0-46851 GCF_059415065.1 Sporosarcina sp. SAFN-010
TTCTGGCCATAAAAAATACTCCCCTTAGGTCAACAGATTTTATTTTTTAATCTGTCTACCTTATGGGGAGCATATCAGGAAATGCGGTTGGGTTTTTTTGTTTGCGGTGAATGTTCGCAATAATTGGCACTAGCCGGGGGAGAATCGGAAAGATAATTGCGGAAATCGGCATTATCATGTGCAGAATCAGCAACATGTAGAGAACAATCGGCAACATCAGAGAATTAATCGGAATCGGGACACAATTCAGCGCCGTTAAGGGATTAATTGGTAGCACTTCGCTTGTTTAGGGATGGGCTAATTCACTGCGAGGTGAGGAATCGGAAAGAAAATTACGGAAATCGGCATTATCATGTGCAGAATCGGAAACATGTAGAAAAGAATCGGCACTTGGATGGAGACAATCGGCAACATCAGAGAATTAATCGGAATCGGGACAAAATTCAACGCTGATAAGAGGGTTGATTTGCAACAATTCGTTTGCCTACACCTAACTCGAACTTAGCTGATCCATATGTGGCCACTATAGTGACTGTTAGCCCAAACAAAAACGACATCTCGCTATTTAAGGAGATGTCGTTTTTATTATGCTTCTTCTTCTAATCTAGGGACAAGGTCGAATATCTTATGGTCTTCGAACGCATCGATGAGCCGATCTAGCCAGTCGTAATATTCACGGATGTACAGTAGTTTTTCAATATCTGTCTCGATAACTGCGAGGAGTTCATCAGTCATGTCGTCAGCTTTTTTAAGTTCTTTCAATTCAGCCAGTGATTTTCGGATTGCGGCCGTATGTAACGAGACGGCTCTTCTCCATTTGACGGTGAACATGTCGACGAAAATCTGGTACCAATCGTCTTTCACTTCATATAAGTCTTTCCGGACACCACGTTCCCATACCCGATCGACCAGTTTGGCTTCTGAAAGCGAGCGGATGGATGTACTCATACTCGTTTTACTCATTCCGAGTTCTGCGGACATGTCATCTAAGGTAAGTGGACGATTTTCAAAAAACATCATACCGAATTGTCTCCCAGCTGAAGGCGGAAGTCCGTAGAGATGGATATTTTGAGCAATCGATTCGGTGATTCGTTTACGGGATTTTTCTAGTTTTTCGTACGCATCCATCGTGGATGATCCTCCTTGTGATGAACTATTTTCATCAGTCTTTGAACACTTCAGTATAGCTTAGAACAGATGAAAATGAAAAGCAATCAATACGTACAGAAAAAACTGTACGTACAATTTGTAAAGTAAATAATTTGTATTACAAACAGATTACAGCTATACTATGAAACATCGAAAGTATGAATCGGAGGGTTCGCATGGAAGAGGCAATGTTAAAGAAGAAAATTGAAGTGAAAAACGCGTCGAAAATCTTCGGAAAATCGAGCAAACGCGCGGCTCAACTTCTTAAAGAAGGTAAGACGAAGAAAGAGATATTGAAAGAAACCGGTGCAACAGTTGGTGTGAATAATGCCACATTTGAAGTGCTGGATGGGGAGATATTTGTCATCATGGGACTATCTGGAAGTGGAAAGTCCACACTTGTTCGATTACTCAATCGTTTGATTGACCCGACGGCAGGTCAGATTTTGTTGGACGGGGAAGATATCGTGAAGATGAACAAAGAACAACTTCGCAATGTCCGTCGGAAAAAGATTGGCATGGTGTTTCAAAACTTCGCGCTATTTCCACACAAAACGATCTTAGAGAATACAGAGTATGGCCTTGAAATTCAAGGGGTGGCAAAGGAAGAACGCAAGAACAAAGCAATCGAATCCTTGCACCTCGTTGGTCTGTCAGGCTATGAATCTCAATATCCGGGGCAGCTGAGTGGTGGTATGCAGCAGCGTGTCGGGCTTGCTCGTGCGCTCGCAAATGATCCTGACATTTTACTGATGGATGAGGCGTTCAGTGCACTCGATCCATTGATTCGTAAAGATATGCAGGACGAATTGCTTCAGTTGCATGAAGATATGGGCAAGACAATCATTTTTATCACCCATGATTTGGATGAAGCACTCCGTATTGGTGATCGAATCGCACTTATGAAAGATGGAGAGATCGTGCAAATCGGTACACCAGAAGAGATTTTGATGAATCCTTCGAATGACTATGTCGAGCGTTTCGTCGAAGACGTTGACTTGTCGAAAGTGCTGACGGCGAATCACATTATGAAGCATGCGGATACAGTCCAGATTGATAGAGGGCCACGTGTTGCGCTTCGTTTAATGGAAAGTCTACGAATTTCTTCGATTTATGTGGTAGATAAAGGCGGCCGTCTAATGGGTGCGCTGACTGCTCAAGACGCGGTTGTTGCTGCAGAGAAGAACCGTAAAATCGAGGATGTGTTGATTAAAGACGTCATTACGACAACGGGTGAAAGCGTTCTCACGGATCTATTTGATATCGTTTCGACGGCAACGATTCCTGTTGCGGTGGTCGACGAAAAGAATCGTTTGAAAGGCATTATCATTCGAGGTGCAATGATTGGTGCACTTGCTGGTGACAATCAGTTCATCAACGAAAATGGCGAGATTTCAGATTCCAATCAGGTTGTAGCGGAGGTGACGGAACATGAATGAGTTATTACCACGCTTACCGTTTGCGGATTGGATCGATACGGGTGTTGACTGGCTGGTAGACGTCTTCGGACCCGTGTTCGACGGCATTGCTACTGGTCTTGAAGCGACAGTTGAAACGTTTGTCGACATCATGGATTTCCCACCATCGATTTTACTAGCAGTGATTTTTGCATTGCTAGCATGGTGGTTCTCGACGAAGAAGATTGCTCTATTTACACTGATCGGCTTTCTCTTCATTGACTACTTAGGCTATTGGTATCCGATGCTTCAAATGCTCGCTCTCGTTCTGACCTCGGTCGCAATCGCCATAATTATTGGTGTGCCGATTGGTATTTGGATGTCGCAGCAGTTGATGGCGCGTAGAATTATTACACCGATTCTCGACTTGATGCAGACGATGCCGGCGTTCGTGTACTTAATCCCGGCAATCTTCTTCTTCAATATCGGTGTCGTACCAGGACTTGTCGCATCGATTATCTTTGCGATGCCGCCGACAATCCGGTTGACGATGCTCGGCATTGAGCAAGTCCCAAAAGATTTGATTGAAGCAACAGAAGCATTTGGTTCAACGACATGGCAGCGCTTATTGAAAGTGCAAATTCCACTCGCAAAGCCGAACATTATGGCGGGTGTGAACCAAAGCATCATGCTTTCACTATCAATGGTTGTTATCGCATCAATGGTTGGTGCACCAGGACTGGGAACGAAAGTGTATCAAGCCGTGACGCAATTGAAAACAGGTGTAGGTGTTGAAACGGGTGTTGCAATTGTACTCGTTGCCATCATTCTGGACCGTATAACGCAACACGCAGGACGATCTAAACAAGGGGGAAAAGAATCATGAATTGGACGAAAAAGTTGGCAGGAATTAGCGCAGTTTCACTTTTAGCATTGGGCCTTGCAGCATGCGGGGATGATGATAAGGACAATGCTTCAGGAGGTTCAGATAAAACCGCTGGCGAGATGGTGGATTATAAGATCACAGGGATTGACCCAGGAGCTGGCATCATGGAAGCAACAGATCGCGCTATTAGCGATTATGGGCTCGACAAGTGGGAATTGACGACGGGGTCGGGCGCTGCGATGACAGCTGCTTTGAAGAAAGCGTATGACAAAGAGGAACCGATTATTATCACGGGATGGACTCCCCACTGGATGTTTACGAAATATGACCTGAAATATTTGGACGATCCTAAAGGCTCTTACGGCGGTGAGGAAGAAATCCATACAATCGGTCGCCTAGGATTGGAAAAAGACTGCCCAGAAGCACACCAAATTCTTCAAAACTTCAAGTGGGATGAAGAAGATATGGGTGAAGTAATGATTGCGGTTATCGATGGGGAAGATCCCGAGGTTGCTGCAGAAAACTGGATTAAAGACAACAAAGACAAAGTAGCAGAATGGACAGAAGGTGTCGACAAAGTCGATGGAGAAGAGTTCAACTTAGCTTATGTCGCATGGGATAGTGAGATTGCAAGCACAAACGTAATGGCAAAAGTATTAGAAGAACAGGGATATAAAGTGAAAATGTCCCAAGTTGAAGCGGGACCAATGTGGACGGCGGTTGCAGACGGAAGTGCGGATGCATTGCTCGCAGGCTGGTTGCCGGTCACACACAAAACATATGCTGAAAAATATGATGGCAAGTTCGAAGATTTGGGTACAAGCATGACAGGAGTGAAGATTGGATTGACGGTTCCAGAATATATGGACATCGATTCGATTGAAGACTTGAAAAAGTAAGATGGAATAGGATAGGAGACCCCGCTAGCTGATGTGATTGGCTAGCGGGGTTTTTTGTGTTGAGCAGGTGTAGTTGCTAGAGGAATCGGCAATATGACGGCAGCAAACGGTAATTCCGAGCCATGAATCGGAACGATAATCGGCGAAATCGGCAAGTTCACGCCAAGAATCGGAACAATGGGGAAATTAATCGGAAACGAGACACAATTCAACGTGAATAAGGGGTTAATTGGTTGCGCTATGCTTGTTTTTAAGGGCTACAACAGGTCCATGGAGGAATCGGCAAAATGACGGCAGCAATCGGCAATTCCAAGCTATGAATCGGAACGATAATCGGCGAAATCGGCAAGTTCACGCCAAGAAACAGAACTATGAGGGAATTAATCGGAAACGAGACACAATTCAACATGAATAAGGGATTAATTGGTAGCGCTGCGGTTGTTTTATGAGGCATATCTTATTCACAAGGTCTACTCCGTCAAAATGGAGTTATCTTCACATGAAAAAAGCACACAAGTTACGTGTGCTTCATACTTTGCTTGCGCAATTGTAAGGTATATGTGCGCCCGCGATTATTGCCAATAGGAGTTAATCCCATGCTAGTTATAAGATTTAAGGTAGTACGCGGATTTTTTATTCCTAAGAAAGATCGACAACTGGTATTAGTAAGAGGTTCGTCAAATAGTATAAACCAATCTCTGATTGCTTGGATGTGTGCATCATTTGAGCGAGTTTTACATGCAGTACAGTACCATCCTCTCCCGTGTTTCCTCATTCCCAGTCGCTCACATGTTGGGCAAGCAACCCCACTATAAACAGTGTCTGGGCTAATGGTGAACATGGAACAAATAGAGTCAGGCACGTATTCTTTGTGTCCATCCATTAAACTCTTTGTAAGTTGGAGTAGATCCTCATTTGACAATATCGATTTGCCAGTGAGCAAGCTTCTTACATAGTTTGGAACGAGACGAGGAAACAATATCGGAATCTTCGTCGTTGGTGCTGTGATGCGCTGCTTAGCATAGGCAAGAACAACGCATCCATAAACCGGGATATCTATGTCTCTGCAGAGCAACCAATCTTTAAAAAGTGAACAAGTATTTTCAACCTGTGCAAGTGGGCTAATAAAGCCACTAATTTTTCCATCATCAGCTATACGCAACAATTGTGGAGGGTTTTCCTTTACGGATAATTCTCCAGCAATATTTTTCACTTCGCAAATTACTGCGAATTCAGGTGTTAGTAGTAAGGAGTCGATTTGGAAAAAAGTACGTGAGGAAAGAGAGAGGTCGTTTAAAATCAATGTATTCGCAGGGAACTGGTAATCGCGAAGTACACGGTCTAATTCTTCTTCACCGCCGAATCCAGCTTTCATTGATGCGAGTTTAGCTTGGATTTTGGGGATGGCGGAGTGATGGTGTGGAATTCTTCGTATTGCAGCCTCCAATCCCTCGATGAGAATTGGTGGAGTTCGTTCTTTAAGAATGATTGCATTCACTTCCTTTCTACTTTCTAATCCATAATATCATACTTTTCAGGTATTTATAAATTGAGCTTGAATGTAGAAAACTAGCTTCGTTTTACTATGTGCAAATCCCACTTTCGGTAATAGTGTGGTCGTTATCGGCAATAAAGCGGCGGGAATCGGTAATATCTAACGATGAATCGGAACTGTGGCATGTGGAATCGGCAACAAGGATGAATTAATCGGAAACGATACACAATTCAGCATGATTAAGGAGCTAATTGGTAGCGCTTCGCTTGTCTAGAAATGGGCAATATCAAACTACCTGATTTATCATGCTAAGCACAAAATCCGCACTACAGAATTTTCTGTTAAATCATCTTGCGCTCCACAACTTTGAGTGGTACAATCATCTTCTGTTTCAAATTTCCCCAGTATCATATCACCATCCGGAAACGACAGGACAAATTCTAGGAAAGCGGAGGATCTGTACATGCAGAGACACCCTGATTTTGAGTTTGAGGCTGAGCGTCTGGACTACACGGTACATTACATGCGAAGGCTTTTGGAAGAGTCGCAGCGTGATGTCGACGCCTCTCAAGAACAAATTCGTCACGCGATGGCGGATTTGGATTATTTGGATTCCAGTATGAGTTACATTAACATCCTCACGAACACACGGTTTTTCGAAATGGCGAGGTCCCAGAAAGAGACGTTTGAAGCCATCCAGAAGAAGCCGTATTTTGCGCGTATTCATTTCCAACCTGATGATGAAAAGGACCAATTTCTCTACATTGGTAAGACTTCGGTGTTTCATCAGGAGACGCAAGAACCAATCATTGTCGACTGGCGTTCCCCTGTCGCAAATGTGTATTATGACGGACGTTTAGGTGAATTGACATATGATGTCCGGGGTGAAGAAGTCAGCGGTCATCTGCATTCAAAGCGACAATATCAGATTGAAGATGGCGAATTGCTCGATGTCCGTGACATTGACCTGACGACGAACGATGAGTTATTGCAGGAAGCGCTCGCGGGTAAAGCGGATGTGCGATTGACGGAAATCATCTCGACGATTCAGTCGGAACAAAATGATATCATCCGCGCAAGTTTAAGGAAGCCGATCATTGTACAAGGTGCTGCTGGTAGTGGGAAAACCACGATTGCATTGCACCGAATTTCCTACTTCCTTTATACAAAAGGAACGGATTTCCCCGCTGAAAAACTAATGATTCTCGCGCCAAGCAAGTTGTTCATGGACTATATCGGAGACGTGCTTCCTGAGCTCGGTGTGGGCAGTATTTGCCAGACTACGTTTGAAGAATATGTTTTGAATGCCACAGGTTTGAAGTTAAAACTGACTTATACGAATGCGAAACTTGAGAGATTGGCATCATCGGATTCGTTGGATGAGGCCACGATAGCTATTGCTAGGATGAAAGGATCCGAGGAGTATCGGTCGATTGTGGCAAAGTACGTGCAAAAACTCGAACAGCAAACAGTGGCGCTATTCGAAGATGTTTTCATCGACAATTATCGAATTATGGGTGCGAAACGATTGCGGAAATTATTCTTGGAAGACTTCGGATATTTGCCGATTGAAAAGCGACTTGAGCGAATAAAGCTGATCATGAAATCGGAAGTGACTCGAAAGCGCAAACAGCTCTACCAACTATTGTCGGATAAATATGAAGCAGCGCTTGATAAAGCGTTATATGGCATTCGTGATGATGTAAAGCGTCGGGCTCGGATCACGCGAGTAATGGACGAGCGTGACGAACGACTTCCGAAGATAGAGAAAGAAGGGAAGCTGAAGGTTGCTTCTTATATGAAGCGATTTAAAAAGTTCAACGTCAAGCAATTGTATCGAAGTCTGTTGAAGGATTCCGACTTACAGGCAGAACTAGCGCCGGAATGGTCGGAAGCGTTTAAGGATTCATTCCAAGAAGCACATTTGAAAAACACGTGGGAAACTGAGGACTTGGCGGCGCTTTACGATTTACATGTGCAGCTGAAGGGACTCGAAAGTGAATGGAAGATGCGTGTCGTTTTCATTGATGAAGCGCAGGATTACAGCGAGTATCAGCTGGCGGCCTTACACGTCGGTCTCGAGACGGAATTGTTCACGCTAGTTGGCGATTTGGCGCAAGGAATTCATAGTTATCGGGCGCTGACGTCGTGGGATCCGGTGCGGAAAATGTTGCCGACCGCTACGTATACGACGCTTCAGAAGAGTTATCGGACAACGATTGAAATCATGAATCTAGCGAACATGGTGCTCGCACAAATGGAGGAGGATTTGCCACTTGTTGAGCCGGTCGTTCGTCATGGAATCGACCCTGTGTTTTACGAAATGAATGAGCTGGATGTTGGACGAGTGCGCCAGATTTATGAAGAGATAGCGGAGCGTGGCCATCGCTCTGTTGCGATGATTTGTAAGACGAATGCTGAAGCGAAGCGACTTTTTGATGTGTTGTCTGATGATGGCCTATCAGTACAGTTACTGGACGATCAAAGCGATATCGATGATTCCTGTATGCTTATCGTGCCAAGTGTTTTATCGAAAGGATTGGAATTCGATGCGGTCATAGTGGCGGCATTTGACGATCCATTTCGAGACTCGCCAATTGACCGCAAGTTGCTGTATGTGGCAATGACGCGTCCGATGCACGAGTTGCATGTGCTGGGCGAAGCAGCAAATGACATCTTTGATAAATGATTTTGCCCCCTACAAGCGAGTCTTGTAAGGGGTTTTTCAATATTAATAGGTACGAGGGTGTTGAAACTCAGAGTAACTTTGTAATCCAAGTGTGGTGGAGCAGAAAAATGCAATCCATATGAAGGGACGAAATTCCTTGTAAGTTGACATTAGTTTGTAATAATACATTGTTGGATTGTTTTGGAAATGATAGTATAGTCTTATTGGAAGATACCTACAGGAGGAGAAAAATGACTAAAACAAAGATTTTATCTATATGTCTAAGTACCTTGTTAGTTGTTATGTTACCGATGCAAGCACGAGGAGTGACATTCAGTGATGTTCCTAAAACGCATTGGGCACATGATGAAATTCGCTTTTTAACAGATAAACGAGTAATTAAAGGATATTCCAATGGACAATTTAAACCAACAACTATTTTGTCTAGAAAAGATGCATCTGTAATGATTGTTCGAGCGATGAATCTTCCTGTGGCCTCATCACCCAGAGTTCGTCCATCCGATTTGAAAGCATCAATGGGCGGTTATCAAGAAATGATGACAGTCGCTAATAAAGGTATGCTGTCTGTATCTGGCAATCGGTTCCAGCCAAATGCACCGTTAACAAGGGATGAAATGGCTAAAGCAATTGTTGTAGCGTATAACTACAAAGGAAAGAACAAGTCTTCGTTCAAAGATATATCTCCTAAAAATCCATATTATAAATATATTGATGCACTTGCTGAAAATGATATTACGACTGGATATGCAGATAAAACGTTTAAACCCAATATTTCTGTAAATCGTGCACAGTTTTCAACGTTTTTGAAAAGAGTGTACGATCGTCCTCTTTCTTACACTGTAAAAAAAGGCGGAAAAGTAGCTTCTACATTTACGACAGAGGACGAGGCGATTTCATATGCGATGAAATTTGAGGACACAACTATTCATCCTAATAGTAATTCGTTAATGAAATATGAACAGCAACCGTCTGCAATGAAGAATACAGGCATAAATAATGGAGTTATTATTTATAGCGGCCATGAAAAGCCATCATTCAATGCACAATTCTACAAACCGTATTTAACAGATGGTTCACGTGGATATTTTGATACATTTATAGTAATGGGAAGGTTGTATCCCGGCGGTGAATTTCAAGAGACAGCAAAGAATAAAGCGAACTACAGTGATTGGAAATGGTATTCCGAAAAACTATTTTCTTCTACTGGACCGCTTAAACCATTAAATGAAGCTGCTGTTAACGAAAAGCTAACCACGTCCGTTTATGTAGGCATTCCTTATCCGAAACGAACTGGTACTATCTTGGACTTAACTGGTAAAAGTGTTGCCAACACATTATCAGCTAGGAAGCAATTGGTTAACTGGTACATGAGCAATGTGGAAAGTAAATGGAAGAAAGAGAACTTTTCTAATTTGAATTTCAAAGGATTTTATTGGATTAATGAAACGGTCATTCATGCTGAAGACGAGCAGCTTGTTACAGATACAGCAGCGGCTATTCATAAAAAAGGTAAGCGATTTATATATTCCCCGCATGCTCGTTCAACAAACTATGAAAACTGGAAATACTATGGGTTTGATGGCGCGTATTTGCAACCCAATACGTTCCGGTTACAGCTAGGAAATCCAGAATCGCGTTTACACAAAGCTTTCTTAGAGGCTCAAATTAAAGGTAGTGGTATTACATTAGAAATTGATACGTACTCCACGCACCAGATGGATGCAGGTTTGAAGAACTTTCAAACGTACTTAGAGTTTGCACAGAGGTACGGATTGAAAGAAAAGAGTTCTTTACTTTATCAGGGAACGGACATGGTATATAGAATGAATCAATGGAAATCTGAAGCTTATAAACAAGCTTACAAGGATCTTGGGGATTTTATGAATTAAATAGTCAAAAGTATAAAAAAACAATTATGGTTTTTTTGAATTGTACAAGTATAATAGATTGATAGAAGGTGAGATCATAAATTAGCCTTGTATTACTAATGGAGGTTTTATGAAGAATGAAAAAAATTGTAACACTGTTTTCGTTATTAACAGTGTGTTGTCTGCTGTTCATGCCTAATTCTTTACATGTAAAAGCTGCTTTTTTCAAAGACGTTCCACATACATATTGGGCGTATGAAGATATTGGTTTTATCTCTTCTCATGGTGTCATTAAAGGGTATACGGATGGTACATTTAGAGCGGGTGAGTTTATTACCAGAAAAGACGCTGCCATCATGATGACTAGGACACTAGAAGCTTCACCAACATTTCAGAACTCTATGAATGTCGATGATGTCAATGAGAACTCTCCCGGATACGATCAAATTATGACTGCTGTTACTAATGAGTGGTTGAGTTTGAATGAAAACAGCTTTGAGCCGTACAAACCGTTAACTCGTGATGAAATGTCAAAAATGCTTGCAACAGCTTACGACTTTAAAGGTAAAGGATACTCAGAGTTTTTGGACATTCCGCCTTCGAGTTCTTATTACTCATTCATTGATGCAATTGCATATTTTGATGTTACGACAGGATATAAAGACGGAACTTTTCGACCGAAAGAATTGGTCACAAGGGCGCAGTTCAGCGCATTCATAGCGCGTGTATATTCAAAGCCTGTTGCATATGAAGTGAAGAGTCAAGGGGAGACTATTGCAGAGGAAGCTTCAGTTGAAGATGCACTTGAAGTTGTGAAGTCTATTCCAGGTGGGACAATCCATCCAAAAAGTAATAAGTTTGTTGAGTATTCTCAGAGTATTGGCTCTGCAGATAAAACTGGATTGAATAGTGGGGTGCTGATTTACAATGGGATCAAGGAGAAGAAATCTTTTACGCCTGACTTTTTCAGTCACTACTTAACGAGTGATATAGGTGACGGCATTAAAAGGGATATGTTTGATACCTTTGTTATATTGAGTTTACGATATAACGAAGAAGGTAACAATTTCACGGACAGTAGTTCTAACCATGCAAATTATGAGGATTGGAAAAATTACATGGATAGGACGTTTGCACAGGATGGAGCTCTTAGAAATTTGAATACAGCAGCCGGAGAAAGTGGTCGTAAGGTAGACACGTATATTGCGATTCCTTATCCTAAACGTGGTGAACCCATTATTTCTTTGGATGGAAGAGATCTTGGAGATGGACTGTATCCGCGTTATGACCTTGCTAGTTGGTACGTTAAAGAGACCTTGAAGCGATTCGATCGTGAAGGGTACGATAATATTCAACTTAAAGGGTTTTACTGGTTGAGTGAAACTGTTAGAACGAGTGATGATGAAATTATTATATCGTCAATTTCAAGCATGCTAAAACCTCATGGAAAATACTTTATTTATTCGCCACATGCACTTTCTACAAACTTTTATAAGTGGCAAGAGTATGGATTTGACGGAGCGTTTTTACAACCAAATGCATTCCGAACTAGCATTCGAGATAAAGAAGAACGTCTGCACAAGGCGTTCATAAACGCTCAAATTTATGGGACTGGTATAACGATTGAAATTGATTCGTATGGTCTTGGGCATGTTGCTTCAAATGAGGGTGTAGAAGCATTCGACTTATATATGGACTTTGCGAAACGTTACGGTCTTGATGAAAAAAGTATGATGTTTTACCAAGGTGTCAATATGGTAGAGAGAATGAATACAGTTGATCATCCTGTTTATAAGCAGTGGTATAGACAATTGAACACGACATTTTTTAACCCGAAGTAAAAGAAGGCTCTGCATAGTTAAAAATATGCAGAGCCTTTTTTGAAACTTTTTGATAGTTGTTGCGTCTCTTACAAGAATTGAAAAATAGTTAATCTTCTAGATGCAGCTGTGCTATAATGAATGCCGAATGAAGAATAGAAAGGGTTTAGCTCATGAATCTAACATCTAAAAAGATAGATTTCGTCCTCCCTATTACAGGAGCACTTCTATTAGCAATAACCTTGCTTCTGCCAAATACAATGCTGACTTACGCAATTACTCTTCTTCTAGCAGTAGCAGCACTTTTTTTGCCTAAACAAGGAATCTTATTTTTACTTCTTTATTATCCGTTAAGGTCGTTCTTAATTACTGTGAATCCCGCTCTTAAATTATTGGGGGATGTAATTATTGTCTTCATATTTATACGAGTCTTATGGGATTCAAGGCAAAATATCTCCTCCATATTTAAATTCGCAATATACGAATGGGCGTTTCTTGGATTTCTTTTAGTTGGAACAATATCTGCACTCCTTAATGATATAGGTTTGAACGCGATTGTTTTTCAAATCCGAGCATTTGCCATCACATTTTTACTCCTGTATATCGTGAAACGACTTGAAATTACAAAACGCGATATGTTGAATTTCATGTATATGACTGTAGCGGTCGTTTTACTAGTACTTATTCAAGGACTTGTTGAGAAAATCTCAGTCCGTTCACAGTGGATGCCGGAGCTGTGGGTGAATCGTCAATTATCTCCCAATAACAGCAGTCGAATTTATGGACTCCTTAATAATCCGAACGTGCTAGCTGTGTATTTAACAATTACAGCACTCTTAACTTACTACTTGAGAAAAGTGTCGAAAAGTTCGGCAGTACGCATCTTTCTAACCGTTGTTTTAGTTGTAACGGCTGGAGTTTGGATTTTAACATTCAGTCGAGGTACCTGGATTGCATTCGCGATTGGCTTAGGTGTCTACTTCTTATTAACATTCAACTGGAAATTCGTATTGAAAATTGCAGCTGTAATCGCGCTCGGTTTTGTTCTCATTGCTATGCCAGCGACGTATAGTGCGCAATGGGTAAAAAACAATACCCAAGTTGGTGAAATTGAACGAACGGGTCCAGCTGAAGATGAAGGTGGATTTGCGGTTGAAAAAACCCGGATTAAAGAAACGTTTAATTCGAGCACATTCGAAAAGAGTTTAACGACTGGTCGCTTGTACGTTGTTTATAAAGGTTTTGAAGTATTTGAGGATTATCCAATCATAGGATCAGGCTTCGCAACATTTGGAGATTCAGGAGCGAAGTCATTCAACTCACCTATATATAAGGATTATGATATTGATGTCAATATATACTCAGACAACCAGTACATTCAAATCATCGCTCAAACTGGAGTAGCGGGCGTTATATTGTTTGCTATATTCTTGCTTAGTATTTTAGTACTGTTTTGGAAGAACCGCCGAGTCAATCCACTCGCAATTCCCTTGCTTGCAGGAATTATTGGGATTTACTGGTGTGGGTTTATCTACAATATTTGGGAAGACAAAACATTTACAATGTATTTCTATATTATTTTGGCAGGTTTCCTGGCATGTTTAAAACCATTAGAAGAGAAAGAAAAATAAGACAAAACCGTTTGTTTGGAGTAACTTTCCAACAAACGGTTTTTTTAGTCATTTAGAACGAAAAACATAGATTCATAGGACATTTAAGTTTAACTCTTTTATAATGATAGTAATACAAAGAATGCGGAGGATTGAAATGACTTTAAAGACAAAAACACGATCTGCGAAATTCGTGGCAGCTTTTGTAGGAGCCATGCTGATTTTACCAACAACTATTGCCGATGCCGAAAGTCAGAACGAAAAAATTTCAAAAGGCGTGGATTATGACTACGTTAACGAAGTGAAATTTGGTAAAGACCAAGCCATGCGAAAGCTTACTGTGGATTTAAATGATCCATATACTACTGTTGATGTCTCCTATCCAAAGCCATTAAACAACCTTCTTCGTACAACGGACCAAGCTAAAGCATATAATGCGCCGGGTCAAAAAGTGGCAGGTGCGATTAACGGTTCTTTCTTCTGGGGATCTGACCAAGGTTATTTACCAATGTACTTAATTTCTTATCGAAATCAATTAATTAATGCTGGAATAATTGCCACTGGTGAAGACCAGTTTGTAAATCAGCCAATCGCATTCGGAGTGGATAAAACAGGAAAAGGAAGAATCGCTCCTTACAATCTAGATATCCATTTTACATACGCGGGTAAGGAAATTGCGATTACAAGCACGGACAAATATCGATCTACAGATAATATGATTTTATACACTCCACTTTATCCTAAACCAACAACTGAAACAAATGACCTTGGGGTTGAGGTAGTACTTGATAATGTCGTGGGTGGCACGGATTTGAACTTTGGGGAAACCGTGAAAGGTACTGTGAAAAAAGTTAGGGGGCGAGGTGACAAAGAGCCTTCGTTTATCCCTGAAAACGGCTTCGTTCTCTCTGCACACGGAGAGGCTGAAAAGAACTTGAAAACGATTCCTGTCGGCGCTGAAATTGAAATTACTACGTCAATTGATGAACCATGGCAGGATGCGTCATTCATGTTAACTTCAGGACCTGAACTCGTAAAAGACGGTCAAGTAAATGTTGGTATGGATGTAACAAGTCCGAGGGCAAAGGAAATTGCACCACGAACTGCTATTGCTATTGACAAAACAGGTACGAAAGTATTTATGGTTACTGTAGATGGTCGACAAGAAGGCTACAGTAAAGGAATGAATATGAAGCAACTAGCAGAATACTTAGTTTCAATCGGTGCTCATCAAGCGCTGAATCTTGACGGGGGCGGTTCAACTACAATGGCGGTCCGTAAACCTGGAGATCAGCAAGTTTCGCTTTACAACCGACCATCTGATAAATCAGAAAGGCGAGTGTCGACTGCCTTACTCGCAGTTTCAACCGCACCGGAAGGTAAAGCAACCGACATTGGTGCTCATCTTGAGAAACAAGGGGTTTATCTTAAGGGAACAAAAGGTTCTGTAGCCATAGATTATGTAATGGACCAATACTACAATCCTATAGAATTTACAAAAAGTGATTTTATGTTAAATTCGAAAAGCGGTGCGACAGAAACAAATGGACTAAACTTTACTGCCGGAACTTCTGGAACAGATACCCTTCAAGTACAATCTAAAACGGGTTCTGCACAAATCTCATTAGAAGTTGTAGATGTGATTTCTAAAATTGAAATCTCCGAGAGCAACTTGGTCTTGAAAAAAGGCGAAACAAAAGTATTGACGTTAAAAGCATTCGATAATAAAAATCGCTCAGTTATTTACGATACATCCCTTATTAAATGGGGGGTGGAAGGTAAAGTTGGTACGATTACATCTTCAGGTAAATTTACAGCTGAAAGCGGATCAGGTTCTATCACAGCTACACTCGGAGGGAAAACTGTGAAAGTCCCTGTAACCGTTGGGAATTCCTCCACAACTATTGTTGATAGAATGGATACGCTGACTGGATGGAATGTCTCAGCTGTAAATGGTTCTGCTAAGTTACAGTTGACAGACCAAAAAGATTATCCATATGAAGGTGCAGCAGCAGCTAAGGTTAAATACAACTTTATAGGAGAAACAGGTACATCAGCAGCCTATATAAATGCAACTTCACCTATGGTTTTAGGTGAAAACCCAGCAATGATTACAGCTCGTGTATATGGAGATGGCAGTAAGTCGTGGCTGCGTGCAAAAGTTAAAGATTCCGCTGGAACTGAACATACCATTAATTTTACACCTGAACGTGGTTTGAAATGGGTTGGATGGAACTTTGTAACGGCTAAAATACCATCAGCAGCTATTGGTCAACTAACACTTGAGCAAATTTATATTGCCCAGCCTGCTGGGGAAGTGAAAACAGCGGGTACTATTTTAATTGATGATGTGAAGTCAGTATTTGATGCAGACTATCAAGAAGCATTATTTAAAGATACAAGTCTAGATTTCCGTGCGGAGAAAGAAATAAGTGCACTCGTAGCAGATGGAATCATCGCTGGCTATTCAAACGGTAAATTTGGTCCTTATGACGAACTAACTCGTCAGCAAGCTGCAATCCTTTTAACCAGAGCACTAGAATTATCAGTTGACAATGTTACCGATCCTGGGTTCGAGGACATGAAACCAACTATGGGCTTTTATAAAGAAGTAGCAGCAGCTGCAAATGCAGGAATCATTAACGGAAAAGACAAAGGTAAGAGGTTTGACCCTAATGGCAAGTTAACAAGGGCTGAGATGGCGGCCATTTTGCAGCGTGGTTTTAAATTGCCATCTGGATCAAAAGATTATTTCAATGATACTAAAGGTTCGTTTGCGCATTCCGCGATAAATTCTCTTGCTTTTAATAAGATCACTAGTGGGATTGGGCAAGGAAAGTATGGCCCGGCTCAAAATATTAGCCGTTCAGATTTCTCTGTATTCCTTTATAGAACTCTATTAAATAGTAATTAATAGTGTTTGAGATTACAGAAGATTATGGTACACTGATAGAGTAGAAAATCCTTCATTTCATATGAAGAAAGCTGCTAAGCATGGTTGACGCTATAAAAGCCTGTAAAGAGATGTATCTCTTTACAGGCTTTTTATATATATTAAAAGGGAATTTATTTGAAGAAAGATGAATCGGCCTGATCCGGCAAACAACCGGTCGCATAAGTGAATTATTCAGCCACGAGACACACAATAGCCCCAAAGACACAACTCAGCCCCCTCGTCAAAACTCTAAACACAACCCAACCCAACCCCTAACAAATTCCTCAAACTACCATCGATTCCTTTGAAACCTCTGTCGAAATTTGGTGTAATAGGGAAAAGGACTAAGATAGGGGGAACCGTATTGAAGGATGATATACAAGCACCGACGCACTGTTTAGCTGTTGAAGCGGTGCCCGCACTAAGGTGGGGATCGACCATCAGCCATGTGATTATGCTAGCAATTTGGGGGATTTTATACGCAACCAGCTTGTACTTTTCTTGGTGGCAATGGACTCATTGGGTGGTGTATGGACTCGCAGCACTAACCTTGGTTTCAGCGATCTGGTCTATTGGATTGAGGCCAGTCTATTTCCATAAGCATTTTCGTTATGGAGTTAACGATGAATTTCTGCAGATAAAATCAGGTGCGTTTTATGAAAGTTATGAGCTCATTCCGATGGCGAAGATCCAGGCAGTTTCGATGAACCAGGGACCGATTTTGAGGCGCTTCGGCTTATATTCATTGGAAATCGAAACGATGGGATCGAGTCATGGAATACCTGCGTTGCCGAAAGAATTAGCGATTGAAGTGAGAAATCAGATTGCCCGCTACGCAAAAATCAGGGAAGTGGATGAATGATGAAAATGAGGCGATATCATCCGTTATCCATCCTGTTCGAATTCGCCGCATTTTTGAAAAGCTATGCAATTCTTGCGTTTGTCGTGGTAGTCAACTTCGGTTCAGACTCTTGGATAGCCCGATTGGGTCGTATACTTCTGTTAGTATCAGTAGCCCTTACAATCATCGCCAGTATTCTGAAATGGATCACCCGAAAGTATGCGGTTGACGAACTTGCGTTTCACCTGAAAACAGGGATTTTCGAGAAAACGGAGCGGACGGTCTATTTTGATAAAATCCAAAATGTGCAGCGCCATACCTCGTTTTTACATAAGCTGTTCGGGATGACTTCCATAACTTTTGAAACTGGTACGTCTGGGATGAACTCGAATGTGAAGTTCGACGCTTTGACACGCTTGGAAGCGGATCGATTGGAATCTCTAGTAAAAGAGTTCATGCAATTAGGGAACCCGACAACCGAATCTGAAACTGAAAAAGTTGCTGTGACTTCAGAGCGCGTCGTCCATTTCACTCCGACTCGGAAAGATACCATTAAAGCTTCGTTCACATCGTTCAGCTTTTTGATCATCCTAGTGCTAGGGGCATCTCTCTTTTCTAAGGTTGATCAACTGTTCGAGGTAGAGGACTATGTGGAGGGGTGGATTGCGTCTGTCCTGACATCGGGCTGGATTATCGCTGGAATAGTGGTGGGGCTAATTGTACTTGCTGTGACGATCGGAGTCATATGGACGTTTGTGAAATATGGAAACTATGAAATTGCTTCAGACGAAGAAAGGATCTATATTTCAAAAGGTGTTTTGGATGAAACCGCATTTTCAATCGGGAAGAAACGTGTGCAGGCAGTAGAAATTACGCAGTCCTTCATGAAAAGAATTCTTGGTCTCGCAGAAGTGAAGCTGATAAGTGCTGGGAATCTTGGAGATGATGAGGATGAAGTCAGTTCGCTGTATCCGTTTTTGCCGGTGAAGCGGGCGTATGCAATGATTGCAGAGTTGCTACCTGACTATCAAGTAGTGCCAGATACGGAACGGTTGCCACGGAAATCATTGTTGGCTCGTCTCATCAAGCCCTATTGGTTCTGGCTGATTTTAACGATCCCGCTCACCTTTTTTAGACCAGAAGTATTCAAGTTGCCTATTGGGTGGGCAATTGTTTCAATCACACTTCTTGTCCTACTCATACTAAGCCGAGTACTCGGCTATTGGAACACTTCCTATGCGGTGAAAGGGCGATTCGTTCAACTAAGTCAGGGGACATTTGAAAAAACGACGTTTCTGACACGACGCGACAAAATCATTGAAGTATCAGTGAAGCGGACGAAACTTCAGCAATGGTTTGGTCTTGCGACGATAGGTCTTATTAATCGTGCTAAACCGGTGCGCCATGAGACACTTCCAGATATGCCGATAGAAGAAGCCCAGCAATTTGTAAAGTGGTATGCAGAACGGACAAAAAATGTGCAGCTGAAGTGAAATCGGTTTAATCGGGACGACTTCAGGAATAGACTAATTAGAGACGTCTGTCTAAAAAAGGGGTGTAGGAATGGGAAGACGAAAAAAGTTCGGGAAGATGAGCCTAGTGGTGCTCGTGACATATCTATTAATGATTGTGATGAACTACTTGGCGAATGCGCTTCCGTTGAACGGGATGACGACTGGGGAAGTGTCGGATTCCTATAGCAATCTGTTTGCACCAGCGGGTTATACGTTTGCAATTTGGGGACTAATTTACGTGCTACTTGCGTTTCATGTCATTTACCAACTTGGATTTTTCAGATCTGGTGAACGTTCAGAAGTGACGCAACTCATGAAGAAAATCGCGGTCTATTTCTCGATTTCATCAGTCGCGAACGCATTGTGGATAGTAGCGTGGCATTATGGAAAGCTTGGGACTTCCATCGTTTTAATGCTCATCATTTTGGTGAGCCTAATCATTATCAACGGCATGACGGTGAAAGCCGATCTGTCGTTTAAAGAGAAATTTTTCATTCGACTGCCATTCAGTGTGTATTTTGGATGGATTACAGTTGCCACAATCGCGAATATCACGGCGTATTTCGTGTCCATAGATTGGAACGGGTTCGGATTGTCAGATCAGACATGGACAGTCATCATTCTACTCGTTGGAACAGTAATAGGAATTGCGACGCTGCTCAAAAATTGGGTTGCTTCTTACGGATTTGTCCTCGTTTGGGCATATGTCGGAATTTATAACAAACACGTTTCGCCTGAAGGGTGGAACGAAGCCTATCCTGGAATTATATTGACCGTTTCTATTTGTATTATCTTGCTGACTCTACTAAGTTTGTGGGTAGTTGTGAAACGACGTAAACGAACGAATCACAGTGGACGCATTCATACGTTTAGGTGATTGAACTTCCTGTTAAGGGAGGAAGTTGTGCGATGTATTATTCAGATTATTAATTGACCACACTGGTCGAAGTATGGTATTCTTACTTCGACCGATGTGGTCTAATTTTTTATCATAAAATCGACCGGAGTGGTCTAAAGAGGTGGACTCATGGTAAAGGCATTTGAAACGCTTGATGAATCTAAGAAAAAAAGAATTATAGATGCGGCAATACATGAGTTTGCGGAGCATCTGTATGAACAGGCATCGACGAATCGAATTGTGAAAGAAGCTCGCATTGGGAAGGGAATGCTGTTTCACTACTTTGAAACGAAACAAGCACTTTATGAGTATTTGGTCGACCGTGCACTTAATGTGATGGAAGAATTGTATGTTCAATATATTGATGTGTCAGAACCGGATTTCATTGAACGGATGAAAGGTTCTGCCAAGCTGAAGATGGATGTATATCGATTGCATCCGGATTTGTTTCATTTCGTCGGTCAAGTGGTTTTAGAGAAAGAGTCGAGAATTCCGAAGGCGCTTGGCGAACGATTGGAAAAGATGCAACAGGACGGGCTGACGAGTTTGTTCAGCGGAATTGACTTGTCTAAGTTTCGAGATGATATACCTGCAGATGATGTGATGAAACTCATTAGTTGGTCGATTGAAGGATATGGTAAGGAGCTACTTGCAAAGTTGGATGGGCAGACATTTGTGGAATTGGAAGTGGATTCGTATTGGCATGAGTTTTACGCATTTTTAGATGTGCTGAAGAGAATCTATTATAAATAGGGGTGTGGGGATGCCAATTTTAGATGTTAAAGGGTTGACGAAGACGTTTGGAAAGTTTAAGGCGCTTGATGGTGTGGATTTTGAAGTGAAAAAGGGCGAAGTGTTTGGATTCATCGGACCGAATGGAGCCGGGAAGTCTACGACGATTCGGGTATTGCTGGGGCTGTTGAAACGGGATGCAGGGACAGCGACGATTTTCGGGCAGGATGTTTGGTCAGATGCAGTAGAGATTCATCGGAAAATTGCTTATGTCCCGGGGGATGTGAATTTGTGGCCGAATTTGACGGGCGGCGAAGTCATTGACTTGTTTGCTAGTCTACAAGGCGAAGTGAATGCAAAACGCCGTGAAGAACTGATCGTGAAATTTGACTTGGACACATCTAAAAAGTGTCGGACGTATTCGAAGGGGAATCGGCAGAAGGTTGCGCTTGTTGCTGCATTTGCATCGGATGCGGAGCTGTTCATCCTCGATGAGCCGACGTCGGGATTGGATCCTTTGATGGAACGCGTTTTTCAACAGTGTGTGGAAGAAGTGAAGGCAGCCGGCAAAAGTGTTCTGCTTTCAAGTCACATTCTTTCTGAAGTGGAGAGATTGTGTGATCGAGTCGGGATTATTCGTTCAGGGGTGATGGTGGAAACAGGAACGCTAGCAGAATTGCGTCATTTGACGCGTTCGAACCTTTATGTGGAGTTGAATTCACCTGTTACCGATATTGGTCAGATACCAGGAGTCCATGAGCTGGTGAAGGCTGGAGATGGTTGGAAGTTTCAAGTGGATGGGGATAAACTCGATGCTGTTATGACGTATTTGAGTAAGCACGGAATCCGGAGATTGGAGAGTGCACCACCTACACTCGAGGATTTGTTCATGCAGCATTACGGAGACGTTACTGGAAGAGCCGAAGCAGGTGACTCTTAATGGGACGTTCGATGGCAGGAAACGGTCGACTGACCAGGTTCATCATAAGACGTGATTTCGTCCGATTATTTATTTGGGTTGTGAGCATTTCCGTTGTGACGCATGCTGTTCCGCTTGCGTTTCAGGAGTTGTATCCGACGCAGGAGCAGCGGGATGTGATGGCTGAAACGATGCGGAATCCTGCGATGACGGCGATGGTCGGACCAGGGAATCTGGAGCATTATACACTCGGTGCTATGACGACGCATCAGATGCTGTTGCTGACGGCTGTTGCCGTTGCATTGATGAATATCTTGCTTGCCGTCCGGTTTACGAGGGCTGAAGAGGAAGCCGGGATGACGGAAATGATTCGATCCCTTTCCATAGGAAGAAGCTCTCCACTTAGTGCCGCAATGACTGTGTTGTTGGGCGTAAATGCAGTCCTCGCAATTGTTCTTTGGATAGGTCTAACGAGTTTGGGAATAGAGGGTATGGGGAGTTCCGGAGCGTTATTATATGGGGTGACTCTTGGTGGAACTGGGCTCTTTTTTGCTGGAGTTGCTGTAGTTTGTGCGCAGTTGGCTGAAAGTGCACGAGGGGCGACGAGTCTTGCGATGATCGTTCTTGTAGGTTCGTATGTGATCCAATCATCAGGGAATGTTACAGAATCAGTAATGATTTGGTTGTCTCCATTCGGTTGGGTAACTTCTGTTCAACCATTTAGTGAGGACAATGGATGGCCGATCGTGTTTCTGGTTGTTAGTGGTGTGGTGTTAGGGAGTATAGCTGGTATTTTGCAAGGTAAACGAGACCTGGGCTCAGGATTCATCCACCAGAAGCCTGGTAGGGCACATGCTTCTGCTTTCCTCAAAACTCCACTTGCGCTCGTGTTGCGGTTGCAACGGACGGGAATTAGCATTTGGGCAATCGGAATGCTCATCCTTGGACTCTCATACGGTTCCGTCCTCGGTGATTTGGAATCGTTTTTCGATGGAAACGAATTACTAGCGAATATGCTTACTGGTAACTCAGATAGACCTGTCGCTGAACAGTTTTTACCTATGCTGATGCTCGTCATGGCATTCATTGCCACCATTCCTGGAATTCTAGCGCTGCACAAATTAGTCGGTGAAGAGAAGAAAGGCCGAGTCGATAGTGTGCTAGGTCGTCGCGTATCGAGGACACAACTAATGGGGGGATATGTATTCGTAGCAGTCATGAATGGAGTTGTGATGAATTCTCTTGCAGCGACTGGGTTGTGGCTAGCGGGCAGGAGTGTTATGGCTGAACCGCTAACGATTGCAACGGTATTCGGGGCGAGCGCTGTCCAACTGCCCGCGATCGCAGTGATGATCGGGGTGAGTTCCTTACTAATCGGTATCGCACCTCGATGGAGCTCACTTGTCTGGCTATATATCGTCTATTCGTTTGTCACGTTGTATCTCGGGAGCTTGTTTCAAGTGCCGGATTGGGCAGCAAGACTCTCCCCATTCGGTTGGGTGTCAGAGTGGCCGAGTGAATCAGTGAATTGGATGGCGGAAGGTGGTTTGTTAGCTATAGCTGCAGTGTTAGTTGTCATTGGATTGTTTGGTTATCGAAGAAGGGATATCTTATAGAGGCGCGTTCTAATGAGACTTAAAGAAAGGCGAGTAGAATTTAAGGATGGAATCATAGAGAAATTATAATTTTAATAAAACCCATTGTGTCATTGATGGTCACGTTTCACTAAATCCTGTATACTGACAGTAGGAAATTAATGGGGTGTGATTAGACATGAAACCATTTGACAAATTCATTCACTATATAACGGATCATACAGATGAACTAGCGGCGACAATCGTTGAGCGGGTTTGCGAAAAGCTGCCAGTTGAGGTTCCACAAGTTGAACAGCAACAGGCATTGCTTATGTACAAGGAACTTTGGCAGTCACTCGGAGAATCGCTACGAAGTGAGCATCTTGAAATTCCCGAAGCACTTATGACATGGAGTCGTAGCAATGCTGCCATGCAGACAAAAAACGGTGGTAAAATCTCTGTCATTGTCGATCGATATCCTCCTACACGAATCGTATTCGGAGACGTACTTGTTGAAATGAGTGAAAAGCTGGAGCTCTCTTTAAAAGAGTTTGCCCTTGTTAATAAACAAGTAAATACAATGTTGGATATCAGTCTTAATGAAACCTATTATGCATTTGAGAGGCTTTCTGAACTCTATCGAACAAGTACTCAAAAGGAACTTGCTAGATTATCAGCGCCCATAGTCCCAGTGCAGGATGGCATTGTCATTATACCGTTTATCGGAGAGATCACTGATGATCGAGCGTTTGCTATTATGAATAATGTCTTGCCTAAAGTTGCACAAATGGATGTAGAGTGTACGATTGCCGATTTCTCGGGTCTGGTTACAGTGGATGATCAGGTCGTTCGATCACTTCAGCAAATTGAAGATGCCTTGAGCTTGATGGGTATTGATGTCATTACGACGGGACTTCGACCTGAACTTGCACAGAAGATTGTCAATTCAGGTATGAGTTTTGCAGGAACGAAGTATTATGCGACGGTTAAACAGGCATTGGAAAGCTTGCTGTGACTTTATAGATTTATGAAAATGCGGACTCTATCGTTTTTAGAGTTCGTTAGACTTTAGACAAAAGGGATGGGAATCAATTTGATTTCCATCCCTTTTGTCTTTTGGCATCGTTGACTCTGAAAATGAAGGATAACAGGCCGTTGATCTCCGTTCCGGACGGGCGCTTTCCGGGGGCTTGCCCTCAGCCTCCTCGTCGCTTCGCTACTGCGGGGTCTTCGCGCTGCGCTGATCCCCAGGAGTCGCCGTCCTGCACTTCAATCAACTGAATGTCCTAGGACACATTCACATCATTCAGGCAAAGAATGCAATTGGGGGCTCCATGTCCAGTGGCAAGACTAATTAAATGAAACAGAATACTTGAGACACCGATATGAAATCAAAGAAGTCTATGGAAATGTAAAGAGGCAGTTGAACGTGTCTTTGTCGATGCCAAGGAGAAGAATGGTATGCGAAGGAAAACCCTAAGAGGGATTAGGGTATTAAATGATTGACATTTTATTGAGTACAACAGGATCTATGATAGATCTCCTGAATAGGGAATATAGATCTGCAACCAATGGGTAAATGAAGGAGAAATCAATTGTTGCCTCTAATTTGCAGACCAGATCTGGTCTTGCGGAACTAATTGTTCGATCGTAAGTATTTCCATCTGTTCCCGTTCATAACTTGATTCTTCGTCATCATTTCCATCACCTGATTTGATAATTGAGAGACATTGTTGATTGTAGCGGAGAGCGGCGACTCCTGAGGGATCAGCGAAGCTTGAAGACCCTGGACTGAGCAAAGCGAGGGAAGCGGCTGAGAGCAAGCCCCTCGGAAAGCGTCCGCTCGCAGCGAAAATCGACTTTTCATAGTGAATCCTGTTGTAAAAGAGAAAAGACTATAGGATAACCCCGTGATTTCTGAATTTTGTCTACAGCCTGGAGGACTCTATCGTTTTAGAGTCCGTTTTTTATATGTGAAATTGCGTCACTCTCGTAGGGGGTTAAAAGATATAGAAAAACCAGCCGGATAATAACGGCTGGTTTGCTTTATAGAGATCCGATTCAGGATTGTATGTAGGTGTTTTGTTTGCTGCAAGATAGAAGTCTGTTTTGAACAGTGAGCTCTTCTTCAGTAAGTAGACCAGATTCCCGTAAGTCCTTGAGCCGCTTCAGTTCGCTAGCTAAAAACTCTTGGCGAGAGGGCTGTTGGATACTGTTCGGTTGTGCAAATTGTTTCGTATGTTTTTTTATAAAGACAAAACCTGAATAAAGAGCGAAGCAGGTAAGAAGCAATACGATTCCTATACTTATAGACTTTGTAAATCCCCAAGTGACTAGCAGGACAAAGATACCGAAAACAGACCAGCTCATCTAGTTCAACCTCCACTGCATGATAAGACTATCTTATCTAGAAAACGAAAAAAAGTATACAGTACTAAAGAATCATATCTGTTTGTTCTGAAGGTTTTATTCGTCTTTAAAAGGCATCATAGTATTAGAAAATGTGCGATGAAAGAAGCTGGAGCTATAAAAGGTTGCTTTCTAGCGGGAAAACCTGATTGCTTAAATCTACCTGGATTGTCGAAGTTGATTACTAATCATAAACTTATTCACCAAGTCGCTCAATAAGCTCTCGAATGAGAGTGAACTGCCCAGCTTTTTGACTGCCTTCACTCTCATCTACTCCCATGATGACGGAAATTACATGTCTATCGTTGAATATCCCAGTTGATGTAAAACGAGATCCTGCATATTAGATATAGGCAGTTTTTAATTCATCGATATCAGGCAGTATATGAATGATGAGTTAGTGGAATTCTAAAAATGTTATTAAGATAATCATGTCAAATAATTATTCAAATTGTATTATTTTAGTCGATATAAACAATAACATTTGCAAAGCTGATTACTACAGGGGGAAACGAATTGAAGAGAGAAAAGAAAATCTATCAGAAGTGGGCGTTATTGATCGTTCTGATAATAACTATATCATCCATATCGCCAGTGAAGGCGGTGGCGGACGGCTTTCGGGATGTCTCGCCTGCTTACGAAGAATCCGTGAATTACTTAACGAGTAAGAATTATACAAATGGAATTTCGCCGACACTTTTTGGTACGGGGGAACCGATTACTCGAGGAAGCGCAGCCGTTATATTGGCAAACGCATTAGGGTTGCCGATGAAACCATCTGCAATTCGGGAATTTTCTGACGTTCCTGCACGTGCTAATCAGGCGGTGAGTGCTTTGCAACACGCAGGGATTATCCGAGGGAAGAGCGATAATTATTTTGGATTCACCGAGCCTATTAAGCGTGGCGAGATGGCGCTTATGCTAAGTCATGCGCAGGCTTATGCATTGCAAGGAGATGCTTCAAGCGTTTCGTTTCGTGATGTCAACAGTCGCTATATAAACGCGGTTGCGGGATTGGTTTCCAACGGGATAACTAGAGGAAAGTCTGAAACGCAGTTTGGAACAGACGATTTGCTGAAGCGTGGCGAGTTTGCGGTATTCGTGTATCGTGCTGAGATGGACAAAATTACAAAGTCCATGCCTGGGTCTTACAGTCAACTTGCGAGTAAGTTGAAAAGCGGAAACGTGAAGTCCATCAAATTGATCGGCGATAGTATTACCGCTGGTGCTGGAGGAGATGGGTATATGATTCCTTCAGATGGACGCGTGATTTTACAAGATGGGAAATCGACGTATCGGGAATCGTCGCATAAAGCGGATACGTGGGCAAATGGGTTCCGGACTTATGCTACAAAGCAGGAATTTGGATCGGTGGATTTCTTCAATGCAGGAATTAGTGGGAAAACGGCGAAATGGTCGTTGGAGCGGATTGACAAGCTTGTTTCATCCAAAGAAGATGTTGTGTTCGTCATGCTTGGTACGAACGACCGTCTTATTGGAGACCTCGATCAGTATGAGCAAACGATCCGTAAGTTGCTAAGCGAGGTGGAGAAGCGATCGGAGCTCATGGTTGTCATGGCGCCACCACCTTCAACAAACGAAATCGCAAATTATCAGTTCTCACCCGACAGTATCAATAACTTATTGAAACGGATTAGTAGTGAAAATGGGTATCTGTTTGTGTCGCATTACGATGCTTTGAATGCATATCTAGCTCAGCATCCTGACAAAACATATGAAGATTTGATGGAAACCGATAGTCCACATCCGACGAGCGCCGGGTATGCCGTGATGTGGGAAGCAATACAAGAGAAATTACAATTGAAATGAAGAAAAGGAACCCCCTTCGAGATTTCTTGAAGGGGGTTCCTTGTGCTTAATTCAACAGTAACTTAAAAAGCCACCCTCTAAAAGGGTGACTTTTTTGCATATCAAGAATCTGTACGAACGTTTTGCAATTCATTGACAAACGTTCGGGTGATGTCACGGGGGCGTGTAATCGCACCGCCGACAACCGCAGCGTATACACCAAGTTCAAACACACGCTTCAGCATGTCGGGTGTCGCGATATTGCCTTCTGCAATCACTGGTGCAGACACAGCGTTCAACACATCCTTCAAAAACGCGAAGTCATTGTTGTACACTTTCTGCCCCGTAGTATTGACGGTGTAACCATGTAACGTCGTCCCGATATATTCAAAGCCGAGCTGATCCGCATTAACCGCTTCTTCCACGGTTGCAATGTCTGCCATTAGTTCGACATTTGGGGCAGTTGCGCGAACATAGTTAACTAATTCCTGGAGAGACTCTGCAGGACGCGTTGCAAGAGTGGCATCCATCGCAATGACTTCGCAACCGCTCGCAAGCAATTCATCAACCTCAACACGTGTTGCTGTAATGTAGACATCCGATTTTGGATAGTTCCGTTTCACAATGCCGATTACAGGCAGTGAGACTTCTTGCTTAATCGCTAAAATATCTTCTTTCGAATTGGCGCGAATCCCTTTTGCTCCACCTTGAAACGCAGCGAGTGCGAGTTTACTCATGATGAAAGACGAGTGTAACGGCTCATCTTCAAGTGCCTGGCAGGAAACGATCAAGTCCGATGGTAAATGCATGAGATTTCCTCCTTATTGCTCTAAAATTTCTTCCACTTCGTTCTTCACGACAGAAACTTGAGGACCATATACGACTTGGACGCCAGTACCGTTCATGATAATGCCTTTGCTGCCTGTCGCTGGGAAAACCTCTTTCTTCACGAGATCAGGATCTTTCACCGTAACCCGTAGCCGCGTCGCGCAATTATCGAGGTCGAGAATGTTATCTTTTCCTCCGAGCGCATCGATGATTGTATGTGAGCGGCTTGCTTGAGGATCGATAGACGATTGGCCATCAGCTGGTTCAATGGCTTTTTCATCTTCACGACCAGGTGTTTTGAAGTTGAACTTGCGAATCATGAACTTGAATGTGAAGTAGTACAGGAAGAACCAAACGATTCCGATTGGAATGACATACATCCAATTTGTCTTGGCCTCACCCTGCAAGACTCCAAATAGCATGAAGTCGATAAAGCCACCAGAGAATGTCTGGCCGATTGTAATATTGAAGATATCTGCCAACATGAATGCCAAGCCGTCAAATACAGCGTGGACCACGTATAGGGCAGGTGCAATGAATAGGAACGAGAACTCGAGTGGTTCTGTAATTCCTGTCAAGAACGACGTTAATGCTGCAGATAGCATGAGACCGCCGACAACCTTTTTGTGTTCTGGCTTAGCTGTGTGATAAATCGCAAGAGCTGCACCGAGAAGACCGAACATCATCGTAATGAAACGACCGGACATGAAGCGGGATGTACCTTCAAAGAATCGTTCCGTAGTCGGATCGCTTAGTTGTGCAAAGAAAATGTTTTGCGTTCCTTGAACAAGTTGACCTCCGATTTCTAGTGAACCGCCCAGGCCTGTTTGCCAAAATGGTAAGTAGAAAATGTGGTGCAATCCGAAAGGTCCGAGCATGCGTAGGATGAATCCATACAAGAATGTTCCGATGACGCCTGTCGCATTGACCAAATTACCAGCTTCTGCAATCAGGTTTTGGAACAGTGGCCATACGAGATACAGGATTGCTCCGAGTATGATAGCTGAAAATGCCGTTACAATAGGTATGAAGCGGGAGCCTCCAAAAAATCCTAAATACTGAGGCAACTCGATTTTGTTGAATCGATTATGCAACATGCCGGCCATGATTCCGACAACAATACCACCGAATACGCCCATCTCGAGCGTTTGAATGCCTAGCGCCGTTCCTTGTCCGACAGCAGATAGATTGTCGACAGCGAGTGAATCGGTAATGATCAAGATTGCGTTAATGGTCGCGTTCATGACTAAGTAACCGACAAGTGCTGCGAGTGCTGCTGTCCCTTTATCGGATCGGGCAAGACCAATTGCAATCCCGACCGCAAAGATGATAGGGAGATTGGCGAATACAATACTTCCCGCACTGCTCATTATAGTAAATAGTGCTTGTAAGAAGTTCTGATCTAAAATCGGATAAGAACTGATTGTATTTGGATTGGATAATGCGCCTCCGATTCCGAGCAGCAAACCAGCAGCAGGTAAGATCGCGATTGGCAACATGAAGGATTTACCGAACTGTTGCGCTTTACCGAAAAAGTTTTTCATTAAAAACATACCTCCTGGAAATATTTTTTAATAGAATAGCAAACGCTTTCACTATTGTCAATGTCTTATTCTGCATTTTCAAAGTGGTGTTGGCAATTTTAGGATATGCTATGATGATAGAAAGACCAAGATGTGAAAGGATTTGGACCATGGATTTTAAAAATCGACTGCAAAAGCACAATGCAGAGTTCACCGAGAACGATCGTAAAATCGCAGAACATTTGCTAGGTGAAAAAAATATCGCACAAAAATCGATTACTGATCTGGCTGAAGAAATCGATGTGTCGCCTTCTAGTATCACCCGTTTTTGCAAAAAAATTCGGTTTTCGAGCTTCCAGCAAATGAAGTACGCGTTGCTTGCAACACGCACCGAAAAACATGCTAAGGACGAAGAAGTGGAACGCGTAGCAAATTATTATATGTCCATTATTGCGTCTACTCAACAATTCATGGACACAGAACAAACGGAGCGAATTGCGAATGATCTAATCAGTGCAAAGCGGGTCCTGTTTTGTGGTATTGGGAACTCAGGGTTAATTGCCCAAGAATTCAATAGCCGAATTGAGCGGATGGGGATTGACTCGACAGCAATCACCGATGCACATGGAATGGTTATGAAAAGTACGTTATTACATGAAGAGGACGTTTTTATGTGTTTTTCCTATACGGGTAAAACCAAAAGCGTGTTGGACGCTACGCGGCAGGCAAAAAGAAGTGGAGCACGGGTCATTGTGATTACAACAAATCATGCCGAAGAGTTGACAGCGCTTGCTGATGAAGTTGTGCTAGTTTCGAATCATGTATATGTTGATGATGAAAAGTTCATCAATACACAAATCTCCAGTTTGTTTTACTTGGATGTCCTGACCTATCGGCTGCTCGGAGACGCACAGTTAATGGAGCAACGTAATAAGACGCTGGAAGCGCTAAAACGTTTTGGATAAATGAACCGATAATGCTGTCAAACCCAAGTCCTTATAATTAGGAACTTGGGTTTTTACTTGGGGGAATAATCTGCATAATACCTTTTCTAGTGTGCAGGGGTTTGAAATTATTCATAAGGGGTAAAAACGTTAAGCATATAAAATTGAGCAATACAGTGAGGATGGTATTTTTGAAACAAGTAACATCAGTTTTCTGGTATGCACTTGCGGGGTGCTTGGCACTCGTAGCGTGGGGTGTGATTTCACCGGAAACATTAGAAAACAGTACGACTACTATAACTTCAGGCATTTCCACCCTCTTCGGATGGTATTATTTATGGCTTGTCGCAGCAATCGTATTATTTTGTCTCTACTTAATATTTTCCAAGTTGGGGCATATCAAACTTGGAAGTCCGGATTCGAAGCCTGAATTCAGTCTTCTTTCTTGGTTTGCGATGCTGTTCAGTGCAGGAATGGGGATCGGCGTCGTCTTTTGGTCGGCTGCTGAACCGGTAACATACGCTTTCAAATCTGCTCCTGTCGCAGAGATTGGAACAGATGTGGCGATTAAAGATTCGTTAAAATACACATTTTTACATTGGGGAGTCAGTGCGTGGGGGATATACGCGATCGTCGGACTCACCCTCGCTTACTTTAAATTCCACAAGAACTATCCAGGATTGATCAGTTCCACTTTGATTCCACTATTTGGAGAAAAAATAATGACTGGCGTCTTTGGAAAGATTATTGACGTTTTGGCCGTACTAGCAACGGTCATCGGTGTAGCGGCTTCACTCGGATTTGGATCCGCTCAAATCAATGGAGGATTCCACTATCTTTTCAATACACCAGACGAGTTTTGGATGCAGCTATTAATCCTCGCTGTGACGACAGTGCTGTTCATGATTTCCGCATGGTCGGGGATCGGAAGAGGAATCAAATACTTGAGTAACATTAATATGGGACTTGCTCTTACCCTCTTTTTACTACTCTTCGTCACAGGTCCAACCCTCTATATTCTCAACATGTTTACAAATGCGTTTGGCGGTTACGTGACAGATATCGTGGAAATGAGCTTCCGATCTGCACCTCAAAACGCCAGTAGCCGTGAATGGATCAACAACTGGACATTATTCTATTGGGCTTTCTGGATTTCGTGGTCCCCATTTGTCGGAGCATTCATTGCACGAATTTCAAAAGGCCGTACTGTGAAAGAGTTCTTGCTGGGTGTCCTTCTAGTTCCATCTTTCGTCTGTTTCATCTTCTTCTCCATTTTCGGGGCGTCTGCCCTCAATGTAGAAAACTTAGGATTGGCGACGTTATCTGATATGCCGATTGAAACGATGACATTTGGCATGCTCGAGCAGTATCCGCTCGGGTTCATCATGTCCATACTGATGATTGTTGTCATTGCCATTTTCTTCATTACATCAGCAGATTCTGCGACATTTGTGCTCGGCATGTTTACGACAAATGGGCTGTCCAACCCTGCTCAGTCTGTCAAAATGTCTTGGGGACTTATCCAAGCAGCGGTGGCAGCGATCGTCGTGTACTTTGGCGGCACCCAAGGACTGCAAAATACAGTCATTATTTCAGCATTGCCATTTTCGTTCATCATCATTTTAATGGCAGTGTCGTTCTATAAGTCAGCCAGTGAAGAAGTCAGGAAAAAAGAATCGACTGTAAAGTAGGAAAGAGGAAGTATCCATTCCCCATTTGCCGAGAGTTGGCAAGTGGGGTTTTTTCGTTGTAACGGAGTTCGTTCTCAAGGAGAGCACGAGAGGCCATTTAAACTCCTATAGTGATGCGAAACTCGATATAATGAATTTTCATTCAAGAACAAGTATTGTTAGATTCGTTTAAATTGATAAAAATTAAGGATTGACTGCCTTTAGATACTGTAGTAACGTAAATAAAATCAATTGCTAGCTTGATTGAAAAGTATATTCCGATAACTATTTATGCATAAGTATACATATGTTAGGAGAATAGTCATATGCGTGTTGTTACACAAGTGCCTGCTTAGCAATTAAATAGAATGCGTCGGGGGGAAGAATGGATGTCCGAGAAGTCAGTGAGTACGAAGAAGAAGTGGAAAATGGAAGCACCACATCCATTCGTTATTTTATTTACAGTTATCATCATCATGGCAATCGCGACGTATCTAATCCCTGCGGGGGAATATGATCGTGCGGAAAGTGATGATGGCACCTCGTATGTAGTGGATGGGTCCTATCATCGAATTGACGCAGAGCCAGCAGGGATTTTGCCTGTGTTTGAAGCAGTACATAAGGGTATGGTGCAAAGTGCGCCAATCATTTTTTTCATTTTCATAGTAGGTGGCGCGTTTAACGTCTTCCGGGAATCGAATGCAATTGAAGGGGCATTTGGAAGCATATCGTCTAAACTGGAAGGGAAAGAGATGTATCTGATCCCAATTGTGATGCTATTCTTCGGACTAGCTGGAGCGACAATCGGGATGTTTGAAGAATCGTTGCCGTTCATCCTCATTATGATTCCACTTGCGATTATGATGGGATTTGACTCAATCGTGGGAACGGGTATGGTATTAGTAGGGGTTGCGTCAGGTTTTACGGCCGCCTTTATGAATCCTTTTACGGTTGGTGTGGCTCAAGGGATTGCTGAAGTTCCAATTTTCTCAGGAATGGGACTGCGCGTTGTTTTTTGGCTGATTTATATGCTGGTTGCGATTCTCTATGTCGTTCGTTATGCACGTAAAGTACGTAAAAATCCTGAAGCGAGCCTCGTGTATGAAGAGGATAAAAAGCGTAACATCCGAATTGACTTGGTCAAAGAACATACGTTGACAGGGAAGCAGATTACGACACTTATTATTTTGGTCGCAACGCTGATTGGTCTTGGATTCGGGGTTATCAAGTTCGAGTGGTACATTACCGAAATTTCTGCACTGTTTCTAATTATGGCGATTATCATCGGCCTCGTGAATGGCAAGGGCATCAATGGCACGGCGGTTTCGTTTGTCAAAGGATGCGAGGAATTGGTGGTCGGAGCATTGGTCGTTGGATTTGCCTACGGAGCATTGGTCATTTTGCAAGATAGCAACACGATTGATACGATTCTATATGGTATCACGACGCTAGTTTCACATTTGCCATCAAGTTTAGGTGCGATTGGCATGTACGTTATGCAATGCTTACTCAATATTGTTGTGACATCAGGTAGCGGTCAAGCTGCACTCAGTATGCCAATCATGACGCCACTATCCGACCTATTAGGTGTGAGTCGACAAACGGCTGTACTCGCTTTCCAAATGGGTGACGGTTTGACGAACATTATTACTCCGACAAGTGGTTTACTGCTTGCGGCGCTTGCAATGGCCAAGATTTCATTTGCTAAATGGTTTAAGTGGGTTTGGCCATTAATTTTAATCCAATTGGTACTTGGAGCTATATTTGTAACGATTGCGCACGTGTTTGTCTGGACTGCGTAACAACTAAGGAGGAATTATTTTGTTAACTCAATTATTCGAACGTTTAGATGAATTATATCCTGAACAAGTCTCGATTCGCCGCGAGTTACATCAACATCCGGAACTTTCGAACGAAGAGGTGGAAACACCGAAAATGATCGCAGAATACCTTCGGAAACTCGGTATCGATGTGCGCGAAGGAGTCGGCGGTCGTGGTGTGGTTGGAACGTTAGTTGGCGGAAAACCAGGTAGAACGATAGCGTTACGTGCTGATTTTGATGCATTGCCAATCCAAGATGAAAAAGAAGTGGCGTACAAATCGAAGGTTCCTGGCGTGATGCATGCGTGTGGACATGATTTACATACGGCGTCGTTACTCGGTGTTGCGAAGGTGCTGTCTGAAGTACGGGAACAAATCCCGGGTACAGTGATTTTTGTTCATCAGTTCGCAGAAGAAACGACACCAGGTGGAGCGGATTTAATGGTCAAAGATGGCTGTTTGGATGGCGTTGACGTCATTTACGGCGCACATGTCATGTCGACTGAACCTGTTGGCACGGTGCAAGTGATGGAAGGATATTCGTCTTCAGCGCAAGATGATTTCACCATTGAAGTGATCGGAAAAGGCGGTCATGGTGCGTCTCCCCATGAAACAGTTGACGCACTTGTTACAGCAAGTCAGCTCGTCGTCAATTTGCAGCAAATTGTAAGTCGTCGAGTTAGTCCGCAACAAGCAGCTGCCGTGACAGTCGGTTCGTTGCATAGTGGCGAAGGCCATAATGTTATTCCGAACCAAGCAATCATTAAAGGAACCGTCCGAACGTATAACGAAGAAGTCCGTGAAATGATTGAAGGCGCGTTGAAGCAAATCGTGAAATCGACGTGTGAAGCTGCTGGTGCAGAGTATAAGTTAGAATATATTAGTGACTGCCCTTCGATTTGGAACGATCCTGAAGAGACCGCACTAGTGAAAGACGTCGCAACGAAGATTTTTGGTGATGAAAAAGTGAGTTACGGTCCACCGATGATGGGCAGCGAAGACTTTGCCTACTATCAGAAAGCAGTGAAAGGGTCATTCTTCATTGCTGGTGGAAGAAATCCTGAAATTCAAGCTGTCTATCCACATCATCACCCTATGTTCGATGTAGATGAACGTTCAATGGAATATATCGGTAAGACGTTCATTGGTCTAGTATTTGAAGACGTGTTGAATGAACAATCATAAGTGAACGCCATAAAAGCTCGTACCCTTGTCAATGAAAGGGGTACGAGCTTTTTGTCTGCGGGGTGCAGCGTTAAAAAAGGATTTCGACTAAACCAATCGCGATGAGCAATCCACCTGCAATGCCAGCTGGATACTTGCCAATCCACGTACGCGCAAGAAGTGATCCGAATCGATGGCTTGCGCCAATTGTGATGAATGAAAAGAAACCAACCGAGGAAATCGTGCCAAGCATGGAGCTGCCACTAACGCCCATTCCGAATCCCGCCGCCAAACAATTTGCCGACAACAAAAAGCCAAGTGGGAGCGCTTCGCGAATGGAAATAATCCGGTCACCGTCAATATCCGCGACAGTGGGATTTTCAAATGGATTCGGTTGTACAGGTTTTGGCTGGAGCAACATCCAAATACCGATACTACTTAGCAACAACCCACCTATGAGATCAGCAGTCCAGACTGAAATATAGGTCGACAACCTGTCACCCGTGACCATTGCAAAATACGTAATAATCATCGACACGAGCGCAATGGTGACATTCGATCGAAGGGGGATCTTCGTTTTTTGAATCCCATAAGCCAATCCAATCCCTAAATTATCTAAGTTGGCAGCGATGCCAAGGAAAAGTATCATAATCCACTGCATAGTCCTTGCCTCCTCGGTGTACCCTGCAGTATATGCAGCTTGGCTTGCGAGGAAGGGGCGTCTGCATTAGATGGCGGGGCAATTCTTATGGTTGAATTGTGTCTCGTTGCCGATAAATTTGCTCATGATGCCGATTGTTCGCATGATAATGCCGATTCCAGTCTCCATGTTGCCGATTCTCCCCGTCAAAGTTCCGATAAGTGTCGACATCTTTCCGATTCAACTTCCCAGCGGGATAGTCCATCTCTCAATAAGCGAAGCGATGCCAATTAATCCCTTAAAACAGGGTGAGTTGTGTGCGGTTATCGAGAAATTCTGCTAAGTGTCGGAGAAATGCTCGTGAGTGAACGAGAAACTCACTTGAGTGAAGGAGAAATCCCTCGCAATGTCGGACAACCGCCGAGATGTGTCGGACAAAGCTAGAGCTACTTCTCCCAGCGGGATAGCCCATCCCTCAACAAGCGAAGCGCTACCAATTAGTCCCTTAATGCACTTGAATTGTGTGCGTTTATCGAGAAATTCCGCTAAGTGTCGGAGAAATGTTTGTGAGTGATTGAGAAACTCAGTTGAGTGAAGGAGAAATCCCTCGCAATGTCGGACAACCGCCAAGATGTGTCGGAGAACTCACAAACGGCCCAATTTAATTGATTACTCAAAAAATCTGCGCACTAGTTACGGAAAACCATTGCCCCAACCAAACCTACTATGCTATTCTATAAATGTGTAATCGGTTACACATGGAAATGAAATTCCTGTCTACTACTACTTGAAAACAGGTGATGAATTGAAGAAACGTATTGTCGTTGTCGGCAGTTTAAATATGGATATTATTATTTCAACAGATCGTTTACCCGAAATTGGAGAAACAATTTTAGGCAATGAAGTTAACTACCTTCCCGGTGGCAAAGGAGCCAATCAAGCCGTCAGCATTGCACGCCTAGGTGGCGATGTGACGATGATTGGGGCAGTTGGCCAAGACGAATTCGGCAAAAGCCTATTAGAACAAATGGATCAAAACCAAGTGAACACCGCGTTCATCGACCAAGTCGAAGACGTCAAAACTGGCATCGCGGACATTTTTCACGTCAATCATGATAACTGTATCGTTGTTGTCCCTGGTGCCAACTTCACATTGACTCCAGAGAAAATCACTCCAGAAATGGAGCAACTAATCGCTCAATCGGACGTGTTGTTAACGCAACTCGAAATCCCCCTTGAAACGGTTCAGAAAGTTTTAGAAATCGCCAATAAACATAATGTCAAAACAATCCTGAACCCAGCACCTGCACAAACACTACCAGCAGAATTGCTGCAACTCGTCGATTATTTGACACCGAATGAAACGGAATTTGCGTTACTTGCTGAGCATACTTTCACAACAAATGACGAACTCGCAAAACTCATGGAAGAGTGGGAAGCTACGTATAACCAAACTCTAATCGTCACACTCGGCGATCAGGGAAGTGCGTATCTAAAAGAAGGCAAACTTGTCATCACACCCGCTGAAAAAGTGGAAGTCGTCGATACGACAGGTGCTGGTGATTCATTCAACGGAGCTCTTGCATTAGGTATTGCGGAAGAAAAGTCGCTTCCTGAAATGATCGCATTTGCAACAAAAGTGGCTGCTCGTGCCGTAACAAAATTCGGTGCGCAAGACGGTATGCCACACGTCGCTGACTTGGATTAATTCACACTAAAAGGAGACGATACGATGGAAACGATTTCTGTCCAATGGATCGAAGAACGCCTCGACGGGTATCTCCGAGACACTTATAAACACCTACACATGCACCCAGAATTGAGTAAAGAAGAAACGAATACTCAAATCTTCATTCAACAAGAATTGGATCGCATCGGTATTACACACAGAGCGATGGCGAAAACAGGCGTATGTGCGGAAATTACTGGAGCGAAACCTGGAAAGACAATTTTAATGCGTTGTGACATCGATGCATTACCAATTGAAGAAGATACAGCACTTGACTATAGCTCGAAAAATAAAGGTGTCATGCATGCGTGTGGACACGATGCCCACACAACAATCGGTCTTGCCATTTTAACAATCCTCAAAGAGCGCAAAGACGAGTGGAACGGAACGGTTAAAATCATGTTCCAACCAACGGAAGAAGCGCAACCGGGTGGGGCGCAACCGATGATCGATGAGGGAATTCTCGAGAATCCTAAAGTCGACGCGGCGATTTGTTTACATACGAATCCATTCCTTGAGCCGGGCGTCTTCGAGATGAAACCAGGATACATGCTTGCGAACACGGATCGCGTGTACATTACGCTAATTGGTAAAGGCGGGCACGCTGCAGCACCACAACAAGGAATTGACGCAATTGCGATGGCAGGTCAATTTGTTACAGGTGTGCAAAATATCGTGTCACGTCAAACATCTCCGCTCGATAACGGGGTCATCACGTTCGGAACAATTAACGGGGGTACGACTTCGAATGTACTTTGCGGTCGCGTAGAAATCTCGGGAACAGTTCGTACCATTAAAACCGAAACTCAAGATAAAATCGCATCCCAACTTGAAGTGTTGCTCCGTTCTATCACAGAATTCTGGGGTGGATCGTATGAATACAACTACAGCAAAGGTTATCCAGCGAGCTGGAATGATACTGAACTGACGGATGTATTAACGAAATCGGTCACTTCAACATTTGGAGAACAGTCTGTCGTTGTTAACGAACACCCATATATGAGTGGCGACGATTTCTCGGTTGTCGCAAGTGAAGTACCGTCCGTCTTCATGTATTGGGGAACGGGTTCATCCGAAAAAGAGAACTTCCCTTGGCATAACGCAAAGTATCATGTGAATTTAGATGCGTTGAAATATGGCGTGGCGACAGGCTTACATTGCATTACAGAATTACTAGAATCGGAAAAGGTGGGACAAGCATGAAAAAAGTGATCATTGACGTAGATACTGGAATTGACGACGCAATCGGGATTTTGCTTGCAGAAAAAAGTGGAATGGCGGACATCCTCGGCATTACGACGGTGAACGGGAATACCTCTCTACAGCAAGCGACTATTAACACACGTAAAGTGACGACACTCCTAGGCCGCGATGACTTGAAAGTGGTCCAAGGTGCAAATCGTCCACTATTGCGCGAACCGTTCTTTGAAGTGAGTGTACACGGAAACGACGGAATCGGTGGCGCGTTAAAAGACATGGAAGTGGAAATCCGCGATGAAGGTTTTGCACCGGATTTCATCATCGAACAAGCCAAGAAATATCCAGGTGAAATCACTGTGATTTTGCTTGCACCACTGACAAACATGGCCCTGGCACTTCGTAAAGAGCCACGTCTAAAAGAATGGTTGAAAGAACTTGTCCTCATGGGCGGAGCTGTCGACCATCCAGGTAATATCACAGCAACTGCAGAGTACAACATTTACATCGATCCAGAAGCTGCGAAAATCGTCTTCCACTCTGGAATTCCGATTACGTTAGTTGGACTTGATGTGACAGCGGGGACATTGCTGACGAAAAAAGACGTCGAAGCGATTCAACCAGGGCCTGCACGTGACTTCGTTGAGGAGTCTACAGTTCATTACATGAATCACTACCTTAAGAGAAACGGTAAGGAAGCGTGCTCGATGCATGACCCATTAGCGGTTGGCGTTGCGCTTGATCGTACATTAGTGAAAACTGAGAAATACTTCGTGGATGTTGAAACGAAGAGTGAACTATGTGATGGACAAACGGTTTGTGACTTCAAAAATTATTACAAAAAGGAACCGAATGTGGACGTTTGTTTAGAGGTGGATGAAGCGCGATTCATCCAAACACTTGTCGATACATTGAGTAAGTAACAGCTTATTGGAGTCTGACATTGGTTTGTCAGACTTTTTTCATTCAATTTTTCAACAGAAAGCAGGAGGTTCTATGTCGCGTTTATCCGCACCCGCCTTTTCAGTTGCTGGCGTTCAGTGGCTCTTTTTTATGGTTGTCAATACAGTGGTCGTCCCGCTTTCAATCGGTACCGCATTTGGTCTGACAGAAGCGGAAACAGCTGGACTAATCCGTACCTCATTCGTCACGATAGGTGTGATGAGTCTATTACAAGCGATGATTGGTCACCGTTATCCGCTACTCGAAGGTCATGGTGGAATTTGGTGGGGACTTGTCTTAAGCTTGTGTGCGTCTGCTCCTGCAATGGGACTCAGCTACGTAGAACTAGGCGGAAGTTTGGCAGTCGGGATGCTACTTGCAGGCGTAGTGACAATCCTTCTTGGAGCAATTGGATTTATAGAAATATTACAGAAAATATTTAATCCCGTAGTTCTAGTGATTTACTTGTTCCTGCTGTCTGTCCAGCTCATCTTGTACTTCTTTAAAGGGATGATGGGAATTGGAGAGGGTGGTGCCATCAATTTACCTGTCGCCGCTCTGTCGGGTGTAATCGTCATGGTGGTGCTTGTCATGTCGCTGAAAGGAAAGGGAAGCATCGCCAATTTTTCGATACTTTTCGGAATGCTAGGCGGATGGATCGCGTACGTGTTGCTCTTTGGGAGTGAATCCCCATCGACTAGTGGCGGTGTGATTTTTCAACTGCTACCACTTGGTGGATTAAAACTGCATGTCGGAATTGTCGTCACTGCTTTCATCGCAGGGCTCATTAACATGGCAAACTCCCTTGTCGCGATTTCGACAGTGGAGGAACTGTATGACAACAAAACGTCAACTGGTCGTTACAAAGCTTCTTATTATGTGACAGGAGCGGGTACGATTGTTGCTGGTTTGTTTGGATTAATTCCACTAGGTCCTTATTCGTCCTCTATCGGATTTTTGCAAAGTACAAAGATTCTGCAGAAAGGGCCATTCATCCTCGGAAGTATCCTGTTTGTCGTTCTCGGACTCGTGCCTGCACTCGGTGGCTTTTTCTCTACGATGCCTGCACCAATAGGGGACGCGGTATTGTTTGTCGCATACCTACAGCTATTCAGTACGGCAATAAGGAATATCCGTAAGCTCCAGATCGAAACGGTCTCGCTATATAGGCTTACAATTCCAATGTTAGTTGGCCTTAGTCTATTAAATGCGCCGCCTGAAACGTTCAGTTCGTTTCCGGTCATGCTGCAACCGCTGATCAGTAACGGCTTGCTAGTCGGTGTATTACTGTCCGTCATCATGGAATTCATAGCCCGGAACAAGAAAAAGGAGCTCTCCGTTTAATGGGGAGCTCCTTTTTCATGTCAGTTCATTGTTGATTGTTTGGCATGGAGAGTAACTGGAAAAACCTGATCGGTCATGATGTCACTTTCTTTTCTGATCAATCCAATCAAGGAGTCCATTGCTGTTTTACCTAGTTTGTAAATAGGCTGTGCAATTGTCGAAAGCTCTGGATTCAACATCTCCAGTCCAATTCCGTCAAATCCGATCACTTTCACGTCTTGAGGTACCTTATGGTCAGTTTCTTGCAACGCTTTCAGCGCTCCAGCCGCCATTAAATCATTACTGGCAAACACTCCATCTAAATTCGGATGTAGCGCAAGTAAGTCCATCATGGCTGTGTAGCCGCCTTTTACCGTGAAATCGCTATAGCCGATTAAGCTAGGTGTGAACCAATCTGTTCCTCTGCAAGCATGCTCAAAGCCTGCGGTCCGATCACGCGAAGAAGTGATCGATAATGGGCCGCAAATGTGGGCGATCTTTGAGCATCCCCGTTCCAATAAATGCTGGACTGCCAGTTCGCCACCTTGTCGATTTTCAACGGTGAGCGAGACGATGGAATCGCTGGAGAAAACGTTATCCATGAGGACTACAGGGATGGATTGTTTCTGCAAGCCTGTTAAGTGCTCGGGCTTGATCGTATAGGAAGAAATGATGATCCCATCGACTTGCTTCTGGATGAGGGTATCAATGTATTTTTGTTCTTTAGCGGAGTCGTTATCCGTATTACATAACATGACGGTGTAACCATATTCGTTTGCCGCATCTTCAATTGAACGGGCAAGTTCAGGGAAGAAAGGATTTAGAATATCAGGAACCATCAACCCAATCGTAGCGGTTTTCATGCCTGCGAGACTTCTCGCGATATTATTCGGACGGTAGTTAAGCTTTTCAATAACTTCAGCGATAGTCTCTGCTGCTTCTTTGCTGACATAACCATTCTTGTTTAAATAGCGAGAAACGGTTGCTACAGAAACACCTGCTAATTTGCTGACATCTTTAATTGTGGGCATCTGATTCTCTCCTATTATGTGAACGTTTACATAAATATACCAATAATTGCGAAACAGTTCAAGGTGCGTTAAATAGTATGTCACAATTTGTTATTGACGCTCCTAATGAACCTGTGGTAAATTATATGAAACCGATTACACACCGTATCACAATCCATTTATAAGAGGAGACACTAATGAATATCCTAACTGGCTTACTTGGATGCCTCGTCATCCTTTTCGTTGCTTTTTTGCTCTCAGACAACAAACGCAAAATCAATTACCGCGTTGTAGTAATTGGGGTTGCCATGCAAATCTTCTTTGGTTATCTCGTTCTGAAATCTTCCGGAGGACGAGCAGTAATTGAAAAGTTTTCTGGCGGTATCCAAAATGTTATCCATTATGGAAACGAAGGACTCGCTTTCGTATTTGGAAGTCTAGCGGATTCATCAGCTCCTACGGGGTTCATCTTCGGGATCCGGGTTGCAGTTATGGCGATTTTCGTCACTGCGCTTATCTCTCTTTTGTACCACTTCGGCATCATGCAATTCTTCGTCCGAATCGTAGGTGGAGGATTGGCGAAAATTCTAGGCACAAGTAAGCCGGAATCGCTTACCGCAGCCTCTAATATCTTCTTGGGACTTCAAGAAGCTCCGGTTATTATTAAGCCATACATTAAAACACTAACACGTTCAGAATTGTTCGCAGTTATGGTTGGTGGACTAGCTTCGGTTGCGGGAGGAACAATGCTTGCATATGCAGCACTTGGAATCCCGATTAACTACTTGCTATCTGCAAGTTTCATGGCAGCTCCAGCAGGACTCGTGTTCGCGAAAATTTTAATTCCTGAAACGGAAGTTCCTAAAAACGTAGTTGACGACGAGCCGAAAGAGTTGATCGGCGAAGGCGGAGTGAAGCCGGGCGCAATCGACGCAGTCACAAAGGGTGCAGCTGAAGGTTTGAAAATGGCGGGACTTATTATCGCTATGCTCATCGCGTTCATCTCACTTCTTGCAATGGCTAACGGAATTCTTGGAGGCATCGGTGGCTGGTTCGGATATCCGAACATTTCACTTCAGCAAATCTTCGGTTACATATTCTCACCACTTGCGTTCGCAATGGGTGTTCCTTGGTCAGAAGCGTTGACTGCAGGTAACTTGCTCGGTCAAAAAGTGATCTTGAACGAGATGGTTGCGTTCACATCATTCCAACCAATGATTGAAGCGTTGTCGGATAAAACCGTCGCAATTCTCACGTTCTCTTTATGTGGTTTTGCCAACATCGGATCGCTCGGAATTCTGATCGCTAGCATGACAGCATTTGCTGAAAACCAACGTGCAGTTGTTGCGAAACTCGGCTTCAAAGCAGTAATCGCAGGTACGCTCGCAAACCTTATGAGCGGTACAATCGCTGGTATGTTTATGTAAATGAATTATGAAAAAGCACTCGCAGCCGCGAGTGCTTTTTTGTGTTGAATTGTGCCTCGATGCCGATTAATTCATCCATCTTGCCGATTCTTTCCTCGTAAGTGCCGATTCAAGCCATGAACTTGCCGATACTTCGCTCGATAATGCCGATAATCCACTCCATATTGCCGATTCGGTAAAGGCAGCGTGCATAGCCCTACTAAAAGAAGCGAAGCACTACCAATTAGTCCCTTAAAGCAGTTGAATTGTGCCTCGATGCCGATTAATTCACCCATCTTGCCGATACTTTGCTCGTAAGTGCCGATTCAAGCCGTGAACTTGCCGATACTTCGCTCGATAATGCCGATAATCCACTACATCTTGCCGATTCGGTAAAGCCAGCGTGCATAGCCCTACTAAAAGAAGCGAAGCACTACCAATTAGTCTCTTAAAGCAGTTGAATTGTGCCTCGATGCCGATTAATTCATCCATCTTGCCGATTCTTTCCTCGTAAGTGCCGATTCAAGCCATGACTCTGCCGATACTTGGCTCGATAATGCCGATAATCCACTCCATATTGCCGATTCCGTAAAGTCAGCGTGCACAAGCTCATCCCTCAACGCGCGAAGCGGCACCAATCAATTACTTAACTCACTTGAACTATGCCTTATGATGAAAAATGTAACTACTCTGCATAAATGAATATCAGCCTATTGACGCAAGTAACGAAAGGTGTAATAATACACTTAATGATCCGACTTGGAAGGTGAGCATTCAATGAATTTGGTGAGATCGTTAATTATATTAGTCCCATTGGGGATCATTACGTTTTTTGCCGTAGTAATTGCTATGCTGCAAGGAGATTTTCATTATATCCCACTGATCATCGTCATACCGACAATATTGTTTTTGTTAGCGACGCTACTAATTTACAATTTTTTTAAAACAAAACGGAGAATTGTCATATTTAGTATTTTGACAGGTGCGTCCCTCATTGTGTCCGCGATTTTTCCAATATTTAAAGCGTTCAATTAATCCATTCCAATAGTGGAAAAGTAATGATGCAATAAAAAACTCCAACAACGATAAAAATTTCATTTTAAAGGAGAAAATTCAGTGGCGGCTTTATTATCAGCAATGCTTCTTGTTGTACTCGTAGTTCTAACTTTTATTGCCTTCATCATTGCGATGATGAATGGAACGGCCTATCCCATTCCTTTTATTATTGTATTCCCGACAGTTGTATATTTGGCTGTCTCCTTATCCTTATACAAATACTTCACGACGCGAAAGAGGATCTTCACCTTCATCGGAATTGCCAGTATTGCGCTGGCGATTACAGGATACGTTCCACTTCGGGAAGCATACACTGAAAGCATTCCGACAGTGAACGAAGAAGTAAATTCGACGTTTTACCAGCCATTTAGAGAGGATTCTAAACTTGCTCAACTTGGAACAGCTGCATCGTTGAAACTTCAAGAGTCTTTGCCGAAACTGGATGGGGAGACTTGGCTATATCCCATGTATGCAGCTTTTGTCGAAGCTGTTTATCCTGAAGGGGACTATCCTTCGTATATGAAAGATGGTCTCGTAATGGGGGATGGTGGAGGCTATTCGTTTACGCATTTGATCGAAGGTAAGGCGGATATGATTTTTACTACTGCACCTACGAAATGGCACTTTAACAAAGCAAAAAAAGCAGGGCTTGAACTGACAGTGACGCCTATTGGCAAAGAAGCATTCGTATTTTTTGTGAATGAGAAAAATCCGGTGCAGAACTTGACGACTCAGCAAATCCGAGAAATCTATGCAGGGACTACCGAAAACTGGGATGAAGTAGGTGGAAAGGACATGCCGATCATCGCATATCAGCGGAAAGAGAGCAGTAGGGGACAGAAGGCGTTAGAACAATTTATGGATGGCACACCGCTCACGAAGCCCGCGACCGAGGACGAGTTTAGAGATGGGTACGGAAACGTTCAGCAGCGTGCAGAGTACCGAAATTATAAAAATGCAATTGGATTTTCACATCGATTCACAACGTTAGAATTAGTGGAAAAGCATAAAATCAAGCTGCTGAATATAGATGGTGTGGCACCCACAAACGACTCGATCCGCTCAGGTGAATATCCGCTAGTACGTGAGTTTTATGTCGTTACAGCAGGCACGGATAATCCAAAAGTACAGCAGTTCATCGACTGGATCGTATCAGAAGAAGGGCAACAGTTAATAGAGAAATCCGGCTATGTTTCGCTACGAAAAGGGAACTAAGGAACGAAACCCGATGGCCCGCACAATGTCAATGTGCCTTTTGAGTATCTTGAAAAACGATTATGAACCTGTCAAAAAAGGAGTTGCTATCCAATGAAAAAGTCAACGCTCATACTCTCCCTTCTATTATTTGCAAGCACCGTATCTGTCTTGTATTTGGCCGTCGACCGCTATACTACCCGCGCGCAATCGCCTAACTTTGAGGACCAAGTGATTTTAGGGGAAATGACCATGATGGTGCTGGGGAACAAACAGTATCAGGACATTGCATCCAAGGAAACTGTCTACGCCATCAAACAGGGGGTAAACCGATTTAATGGAGTGGACCCGACATCCATGGATAACTATGAAGTGATTGTCGTAACCAAAAAGCAATCCTATATATTTAAATGTGTGGATCGAGCTTGTACGGATGTATCCAATAAAAGTTGGAATTATTCCAGATACATAGAGAATGATTCAGTATTGCCATTAGACATAGATGAATGATGTAGAAAAAACAAAACTATTTCATCGAAACGTTTCGTTTTTCATTGTCTGAACTAGAAATCATCTTGCCATAACTGGGGAAAATCTACACGTTCCTTACTTTTCAATAAGCCATTAAACTCATAAAAGACCGTCTTTCCTCTAGTAATGGGGAGAGACGGTCTATTTCTTTTAGGATGTCAGCCTCCATTTTGGCACCCTATATCACAGGCTTTCTTGCAGACAATACAGGCAGTCTCGCGTCTGGATTCTATCTTGCTGCGATTCTGCTAGTCGTCGGATTCATAGCTAGCTTCTTCTTGGATGAAAGCAACCGTCCGAACGTGGCGGATGAAGAGCCAGTAAAGGCTTAATCTAAAAACCCTGTCTACGCCTAGACTGACATAGTGATTTGAGACAACTATAAAACACCTTGATTAGGCTGCTTTAACACTGTAATTTAAAGGTGTT